>JAHFBU010000285.1 GCA_023249795.1 Syntrophaceae bacterium | reverse complement strand
CGTGGTCGGCGTCCGGGTCTATCGGCCCTTCCCCCGGGAAGAGGTCCGCGAAGCCTTCCGCAACATCCCGGCGATGGTCATCTTCGAAAAGAACATCAGCTACGGCTATGAAGGGGCACTCTGCTCCGATATCAAGGCAGCCCTTTACGGCGCCGGTATCCGGGTTCCGATCCATAATTACATCGCCGGTCTCGGCGGCCGTGACGTGAAGGCCTCCGAACTGGCCGAGGCCGCCCGTTCCTCTCTTGCCGCAATCGCCGCCGGAGAAAACGAACGGCAGACGTGGCTTAATTGCGTGACGGAGTAAAACATGCCGGAAAATCTCTTCAAGGTATCCGCCGAAGAACATATCCTGCCGGGAAACCGCTCCTGCCAGGGGTGCGGCCTGTCGCTGGCCTACCGCTACATTCTGAAGGCCCTCGGAAAGAACACGATCCTGACCCTCCCGGCGAGCTGCCTGACGGTCCTCCACGGCCTCTACCCCATCACCTCCGTCGGCATCCCCTGCCTGAACTGCACCTTTGCCAGCACCGCGGCATCGGCATCGGGTATCGTGGCGGGGCTCTCGGCGATCAACAGAAGCGACATCACGGTCTGCGCCATCGCCGGCGACGGGGGAACCTTCGACATCGGCATCCAGGCGCTCTCCGGGGCCGCCGAGCGGGGAACGAATTTCATCTACATCTGCTATGACAATGAAGGCTACATGAACACCGGTACGCAGCGCTCCAGCGCCACCCCGATAGGGGCTCTGACCACGACAACCCCCATCCTGACCAAGCAACAGAACAAGAAGGACATGATGAAGATCATGGAGGGGCACGACCTTCCCTACCTGGCGACCGCCTCCCCCGCCTTCCCCACCGACATTCACGACAAGGTCGCGAAGGCCAAGGGAATCATGGGAACGCGCTATATCCAGATCGCGACCCCCTGTCCCCCCGGATGGATCTTTCCTCCCAAGGATACGGTCGCAATCGGCCGCCTCGCCGTGGAGACGGGGGTCACCGTTCTCTACGAAATCGAAGACGGCAAGCTCCGCTTCACCGGCCGAAGCAAAACGTTGGCCGAGAAGGGTACCCGTAAGCCCGTCGCGGACTTCATTAAAAGACAGGGGCGTTTCAGAAAGATGAGCGCGGAGCAGTTGGAGAAGTTCCAGCAGGGGGTGGACCGCAAGTGGGTTGAATGCCTCCGGCGCGCCGGGGGCTGATTACCGGCAAGCGCATCCCGCGCGGCGCAGGACATCGGCGATCAGAGCGGCGTAGCGCGCCGCAGCGCCGCGATTGGCCTCCACCGCCTTGCGCCCGGCCTCTCCCTTCCGTCGCAGAAGATCGGGGTTGCCCAGCAGCTCCCGGATCCCCGCATAGAGTTCATCGCTGTCCCTGACGGTTATTCCCGCACCGGCCTCTTCGAGAAGGGCTCTCTCGCCCTGAAAATCGTCCATGTGCGGTCCGTGGAAGACGACCTTTCCCCAGGCGGCTGCCTCGAGAATGTTCTGCCCCCCCTTTGGAACGAGACTCCCCCCGCAGAAGACGACCGTGGCAAGACTGTATATCTTGAAGAGCTCGCCGATCACGTCAACCAGGATGACCTTCTCTCCGTGGCGGCTGCGGCCTGCCAGGACATCAGACATCCGAATGACATCGTCAAAACCGACCTGCCCGACGAGACCCGCAACGGCATCGCCCCGATCGATGTGGCGGGGAACCAGGATCAGCTTGAAATCCGGCCGATGTTCCAGGAGCCGCCGATAAACGTCCAGAATGACCGCTTCCTCCCCTTCGTGGGTGCTCCCCGCAACCAGAATTTTCTCGCCCGGCGCAATCCCGAGGCGTCCGGAAATCTCGCGCTCCAGCTCAGGGGAAACCCGTGCCGCGAGGCCGTCGTATTTCGCATTTCCGAGAACCTGAATCCGTGAGGACGGCATCCCGATGGCCACGAGTCTCTGTGCGTCCACTTCGGAGATCACCCCGGCATCATCGACCGCCGCAAGAATATTCTTCCAGAAAAAACGCGTTGCCCGGTAACGGCCGAACGAACGGGGCGAAATCCGGCCGTTGGCCATCACGATGCGCGTCCCGCGCGCTCGGCAAATCCGAATGAAATTGGGCCAGAGCTCCGTCTCCACGGGGATGAAGAGATCGGGCCGGACCAAATCGAGCACCTTCCGGACGACGCAGGGGATATCGAGGGGATAGTAGATGTGGGCCGTCGCGGCGGTCGCCAACTTCCGGGCCATCTCCTGACCCGTCTCCGTGCTGGTCGAAAGGACGATGCACGCTTCAGGAAAGCAAGAACGGAGGGCCTCCACAATCGGGGCAGCCGCCGTCACCTCGCCGACCGAAACGGCATGGACCCAGATCCGCGGCTCTCCACGCATCAAGGATGCGATCTCCGAAGGGAGACGGCCGAACTTGGCCCCCAGGCTTCGCCGG
>JAHFBU010000048.1 GCA_023249795.1 Syntrophaceae bacterium | reverse complement strand
ACCTATCTGCCCCAGATCGGGTTAGGTCTGTCCGTGACCTGGGGCATCGCACAACTCGCCGCATCCCGGCGCCATCGTCGATGGGCGTGCGGTGTCGCCTCGCTGCTGGTCGTTCCGGTTCTGATGGGGCTTGCATGGCGGCAGACCTCGTACTGGCGTGACAGCGAGACGCTCTGGACCCATGCGCTGGCCTGCACTGAGCGAAACTACATCGTCCACAACAACCTCGGCAATACCCTGGCCAGCCATGGGCGGATCGACGCGGCCATCGCTCAATATCAAAAGGCGCTGGAAATCAACCCCGAATTCGCGACGGCCCACTACAACCTTGGCAACGTCTTGACGGAGATCGGACAGGTTGACGCGGCCATCGCCCATTATCGGAAGGTGCTGGAGATCAAGCCCGGCTATGCGGAGGGATACAACAACCTCGGTAACGCCCTTGCGGGCCGTGGACAGGTCGACGAGGCCATCGCCCAATATCGGAAGGCGCTGGAAATCAACCCCGGCTACGCCAACGCTCACAACAGTATCGGTATCGCCTTGGCCGGCCGAGGAGAGGTCGATGAGGCCATTGCCCATTTTCAAAAGGCGCTCGCAATCAAGCCGGACGATGCTGACGCCCACTACAATCTCGGCATCGCCCTGGCCGGCAGAGGAGAGGTCGATGAGGCCGTCGCCCATCTTCGGAAGGCGCTGGAAATCAAGCCCGACTATGCCGAGGCCCACAACAACCTTGGCATTGCTCTGGCCATGCGCGGACAGATCGATGAGGCCATCGTCCATTTTCAGAAGGCGCTGGACATCAACCCCGGCTACGCCGATGCCCGCTGCAACCTCGGCATGGCCTTGCGGCAGCGCTGAGAGCCTGATTAGGCCGTCACGCACCGCCTTTGTTCTCTTCCCAACTTCATCGCCCGTTCCCTGGTTTTCGAAGGCTGAATCCTGTTGACACTCAGGGTCGCGGACACTATAGTAAAGGCCAAGGCGCTCTGCCTTCAAGACCGTGTGCACCAGACAATCATTCAGGAAAACCTATGGCGAAGTTAAAACCCAAGGGTCATCAGATCAACCGGGAGTGGTGCAAGGGATGCGGGATCTGCGTGCATTTCTGCCCTCGGAAAGTGCTTGAGTTGGACGAGTTCGACAAGGTGGTGGCCGCCAGGCCGCAGGATTGTGTCGGCTGCAAACTCTGCGAGTTGCGGTGCCCTGATTTGGCGATTGAGGTAAGGACGGAGCAGGATTGATATGGGCGGTCAACTGACTTTTGTTCAGGGAAATGAGGCCTGCGTCAAGGCGGCGCTGTACGCGGGTCTCGATTTTTTTGCCGGATATCCGATCACCCCCTCGACGGAGATCGCGGAACTCATGGCGGCGCGCCTGCCCCGGAAGGGTGGGACATTTTTGCAGATGGAGGATGAGATCGCCTCAATCTGCGCGATTATCGGGGCGTCGCTGACGGGACGCAAGGTGATGACGGCAACGAGCGGTCCGGGCTTTTCGCTGATGCAGGAGGGGCTGGGCTACGCGATCATGGCGGAGATCCCCTGCGTGATCGTCGATGTGCAGCGGGGCGGCCCCTCGACGGGCCTGCCGACCAAGGTCAGCCAGGGGGATGTGAACCAGGCCCGATGGGGAACGCACGGGGACCATTCGATCATCGCGCTGACGGCTTCGAATCACCAGGATGTTTTTGCAATGACGGTGGATGCCTTCAATTTTTCGGAAACCTACCGGACGCCGGTGATCCTTCTTCTGGACGAGGTGGTCGCGCACATGCGGGAGCGCCTGGAAGTGCCTGAACCGGGCGAGCTTGCACTGGTGGAACGGCTGAAGACATCGGTGCGGGAAGGGGTGGATTACCATCCCTACCTGCCACGGGAGGACGGCCGGTTGCCGATGTCGGATTTCGGCGGGGGACACCGTTACAACGTGACGGGGCTGTTCCACGACATGTGGGGTTTCCCCTCCGAAAATCCGCAGGTCGTGCATGGGCTGATGCACCATCTGGTGGACAAGATCGAAAACCATGTGGACAATGTGACCCGCTACCGGGAATATTTCGTGGAGGATGCGGAGACCCTGCTGATTTCCTACGGTTCGTCCGCCCGTTCCGCGCTGCATGTCGTGATGAACCGCCGCCCGCGGGGCGAGCGGCTGGGGCTGCTCGAGTTGCAGACACTGTGGCCCTTTCCCTCAGCGCTGGTGCGGGAGAAGGCCGAAAACGCGCGCTTCGTCGTGGTCGTGGAGATGAACATGGGGCAAGTGCTTCAGTCCGTGAAGGCGGCGGTGGAACGACCGGACCGCGTATTCCTGGCCAACCGGGTGGACGGGGTGCTGATCAATCCGACGGACATCCGAAACATCCTGAGGCTGATCCAGGGCAGAGGAGTCTGACATGGCCGTGAAGGACTACATCCGCGGGAGGTTTTTCCCGCACATCTGGTGCCCCGGCTGCGGGCACGGGATCGTTCTCAACGGTCTCGCACGGGCGGTCGAGAAGACCGGGTTGAACAAGAACGACATCGTGATGGTGTCGGGAATCGGGTGTTCGTCCCGAATTGCCGGATACATGGATTTTCACACGCTCAACACGATCCACGGACGGGCGCTGGCGTTCGCCATCGGCGTTAAGACAAGCCGTCCGGAACTGACGCTTCTGGTGCCGATGGGAGACGGGGATGCGCTGTCGATCGGGGGAAACCACTTTATCCACGCCTGCCGCAGGAACATCGATATGACGGCGATCGTGATGAATAACCGGGTCTACGGAATGACCGGCGGGCAGTACTCGCCCCTGTCAGGCTACGGGACCCTGGCAACGACGGCCCCTTATACGAACATCGATCAGGCCTTCGACGTGGTCAGCATGGCGACGGCGGCGGGGGCCACATTCGTTGCGCGTGCCACGGCATACCACGTTCATGAACTGCCGGATATCCTGGAGGAAGCGATCCGGCATCCGGGCTTTTCGGTGGTGGAGGTGATGACGCCCTGCCCGACCTACTTCGGAAGGAAGAACAAGGAAGGAAGCGCGGTGGACATGATGGAGCGCCTGAAAGACATGACCACGCCGGTCGGTTCCAAGGCCAAGCAGGAAAACCCGGCGCTCATCGAGCGGGGAATATTTGTAAAGAAGAATCTGCCGGAGTATTGTGCCGAGTATCAGAGGATCGTCGAGCAGGCAAAGAAGACGGGTTCGTAAAAAGGATTGGGGCATCGGGGACATGTGGGGACATCTTGCAGCAAGGTGTCCCCATCCCGAAGGGATCGGAACGTGTCCCCGGAACATAAGGGGAAGTGACCATGGAGCGATGCAGAATGGTGTTTTCCGGTTCGAAGTGTCGGGGAGATGTTCCGGAAGCCCGAAGGGATCGGAACGTGTCCCCGGAACATAAGGGGAAGTGACCATGGAACGATGCAGAATGGTGTTTTCCGGTTCGGGCGGACAGGGGGTGATCACGGCCGCGATCATCCTGGCAGAGGCCGCCGTGCTGCATGAGAACCTCGTCGCTGTTCAGTCCCAGTCTTACGGACCGGAGGCGAGGGGCGGCGCGACCCGCTCCGACGTCATCATCGCCGATACGCCGATTCTCTTTCCCAAGGTCGTTCAGCCCAACGTCCTGGTCTGTCTGACGCAACTGGCATTCACGCAATATTCTTCCATCATCCGCCCCGGCGGGCTCCTGGTCACCGACAGCCGGTACGTCAAACCGGGGAAAAATGTGGATGCGCGCCAGGTGGAACTGCCGATGTACGACACCGTGATGGAGAAGATCGGCCGGCCGATCGTTTTCAACATCTGCATGCTCGGGGTTATCATAGGATTGACGAAGCTGGTCCGGCCCGGGTCCATCATGAAGGTTCTGGAAACACAACTTCAAAAAAACGTTCTTGAGATCAACCGACAGGCCCTCGACCTCGGGCTGAAACTAAGCGAAGGACTGGACGAAGGAGAAAAACCATGCGTTCCGATCAAATGAAAAAGGGGTTGGAGCGGTCACCGCACCGTTCCCTGTTCAAGGCATTGGGACTGACCGACCGGGAAATCGAAAGGCCGATGATCGGCATCGCCAATTCCGCAAACGAACTCATTCCGGGCCACCTCCATCTGCACCAGATCTCCGCGGCGGTCAAGGCAGGCATCCGGATGGCCGGGGGAACGCCGATGGAGTTCTTCACGATCGGGATCTGCGACGGGATCGGCATGGGCCACGAGGGGATGAAGTACTCGCTGAGTTCCCGAGAACTGATTGCCGACTCCGTCGAATCGATGGCGATGGCCTACCCGTTCGACGGACTCGTCCTCATCCCCAACTGCGACAAGATCATCCCCGGGATGCTCATGGCCGCGGCGCGCCTCGACATCCCGGCCATCGTGATCAGCGGCGGCCCGATGCTTCCCGGCGAATTCCAGGGGAAGAAGATCGATCTGGTCAATGTCTTTGAATACGTGGGCAAGGCCAAAATCGGGACGATGACGATGGAGGAGCTTCGCGAAGCGGAGGGATGCGCCTGTCCGGGCGTCGGTTCCTGCGCGGGGATGTTCACGGCCAACTCGATGAATTGTCTCACGGAGGTTCTGGGGATGGCGCTTCCCGGAAACGGGACCGTTCCGGCCGTCTGGGCGGAGCGGATCCGTCTGGCAAAGGAAGCCGGAATGCAGATCATGGAGCTGGTGAACAGGGATCTGCGGCCTTCCGCCATCATGACCGCGGAGGCCTTCGCAAACGCCATCACCGTGGATATGGCCTTCGGCGGATCGACGAACACGTCGCTCCACCTGCCCGCCATCGCCAAGGAGGCCGGCGTGCCGCTGACACTTGAGGCCTTCAACGCCTACAGCGATAAAACCCCGCACCTCTGTTCCATGTCGCCCGGCGGCCCCCACCATTTGAGCGATCTTCACCGGGCCGGCGGCATTCCCGCGCTGATGCAGGAACTCTCCCGCGGGGGTCTGCTCCGTACCGAGGCGCTGACCGTCACCGGGAAAACGGTCGGCAAGAACCTGACGGGGAAGAAAATTTTGAACCCTGAGGTGATCCGTTCCCTGGAGAAGCCTTACCATGCCACGGGCGGCCTCGCCGTTCTCTTCGGCAACCTCGCCCCGGAAGGGGCCGTGGTCAAGAGCTCCGCCGTGGACGACGCGATGCTCCGGCACACAGGCCCCGCCCGCGTCTTCGACTCGGAAGAGCCCGCCATGCAGGCCATCCTGGATGGGAAGATCCAAAAGGGGGACGTTGTCGTCATCCGTTACGAAGGTCCAAAGGGAGGGCCCGGCATGCGGGAGATGCTCTCGCCGACCTCCGCCATTGTCGGGATCGGCCGGGACCGGGACGTTGCCCTCCTCACCGACGGCCGTTTCTCGGGCGGCAGCAAGGGCGCGGCGATCGGCCACATCTCCCCGGAAGCGGCGGAGGGTGGGCCCATCGCCGCCGTTCAGGACGGAGACCGTATCGAGATCGACATCCCCGGAAAGCGGTTGAACCTCCTCATCTCCGACGAGGAATTGAAAGAGCGCCTCGCCCGATGGAAGCCGGTTCATAAGGAGTTAAAGGGCTACCTGAAGCGCTATGCGGGTCTTGTCCGCTCCGCCCATACCGGCGCAACGTTCGAATAGCGTCGCCGATAGATGCCTCGGGTTCGGTCTCTTTACGAGGGAAGCGTACCGCCGGTCACCGCGGGCAACGGTTCCGCCATGACCCGGTTTCGACCGTTCCGCTTGGCTTCATACATCGCATCATCGGCCCGCTTCAATACGGCTTCCAAGCCCGCATCGTTTGCGGACAACAGCGCAACCCCGATACTGACCGTGACGTGCAGCGTCGCGCCTCCCGCATTGATCTCGGTATCGGCAATGGCCGACCGGAGCCGCTCCGCGGTCGCTCTGCCGCCGACCATGTCCGTCTCCGGCAGGAGTATCGCAAACTCCTCGCCGCCCAGACGGCCGTAGATGTCGATATCGCGCAACAGGTTCCTGAAGGCGGCTGCGATGGCCGCCAGCACCCCATCTCCGACGGCATGGCCGTAGGTATCGTTGACCTGTTTGAAGTGGTCCAGATCGAGCATGAGCACCGCAAGGGAACGGCCGTAGCGCCGCGCGCGCTGGATTTCCTGCTCGCCCGACTCGAAAAATTGCCGGTGGTTGGCGATGCCGGTCAGATAGTCGGTCGTGGCCAAATGTTGTAGCCCCGCCTGGGCTTCTTTAAGCTCCCCTTCCAACCGCTCGCTGTTGAGCATCATGAAGCCGAAGGTCCCTGCGATTCCCAAAAGCACGGGCACGAGGAATGTCAGGGTCTGGAAGAGGTCGGGTGCGAACAGGTCGCGAGAGGGATGGCCGAAAATCTCGAAGCAGGTACGGGCAACCAGCACCAAGCCGTATGTCGCGAATGAGATACCCGTGAACCAGTATGAAAGCCGCAGATCCAGCGGCGCCTTTCGGATCAGTTCCCATGCCCCAAGACCGAAGAACAGTGCCGAGAACATCGAAAAGACGATGATGCGCGCCGAGATGCTGTCATCAACAACCGTATAGTAGACAAATAACAACGCAGCGACCGCAATGAGCGAAGCGTTCACGGTGCATCGACCGCAAGCCCCCTTGACGAAACACCGGACGCCTTCCAGAAAGAGCGCCACGGCGCACAGCAGGAGAATATTGGCCAGTACGATCGACAGGAGGTCGGGAACCATCCCCCGCAGCGCGATCAACAAAAACCCCAAGGCATAAACGCCATTGCCCGCCGCCCAGAGGCCGAAGCCGGGATAGGTCTTGCGTGTCCGCCAGATCAGCAGCAGCGTGATACCCAGGACCATCGAGACCAGTATCAACACCACCGCGAGCGTGCGTATGTCGAGTGAAAATGACGACATCAAATTACACCCTTTTCGCGGATCTTGCCGATCCGGATGCACCTTACCCGGCCAGACCGATCGGCAACAATCCTTCAGCCATCAAGGGGGAGCTGTTCCATTTGCTTGCTGTGCCCCGAAGAACTGAGACTACCCTGGATGGACGGCTCATAGTTGAGCACAGGCCGCCGCATTAAGCAATCTCGAATTGATTTGAACTCACGAAAAGCGCGTTGCTGCTATCAGAACCGACCCTTCGGATTGAATAGGGCGGCAGATAGGACCGGCAGGATCAGACCGCTACTTTGGAGATGCACCCTCCCGCTTCTCGACGGCCTCAAGCGTCTCAAGGTACTCCTTTTTACTCCCGATCCGGAGGGCCTGTTCGATCATCTGCCTGGCCTCTTGATGCCGCTCCTGCATCAGCAGGGCATTTGCCAGATTGTTCATCACGTCCGGGTTGTTCGGATCATAATGTAAGGAGGTACGAAAGAAATTTTCTGATTTCCTGAAATCTCCCATCTTGTACATGAGATTGCCGAGGTTAAAGTAGGGGACTGGCCAGTCATCCCGCTTTTTGGCCGCCAGCAGATACTCTTTCCCGGCGAGGTCAGGCATTCCCCTCTGCTCATAGACATAGCCGAGATCGTTATGCTGCTCCGCCGTAAGGGTGTCTTCCATGATCACGATTTTGGGCAGCGCGCAGGAAGAGAGCCACAGCATGACGGCCGTAAGAAAAATCGCTAATGGTAAACCAGCAAAAAACTTCTGCCCGCTCTCTCCCATATCTTGTCGAACTCCTCGTACGGGTATAATTGGGACGCCTTGAAGCCGTTATGGGCCAGAAAACCCTGTTCGTTGTAGCCATAAACCACCAGGAAATGCGGCTTGGATATCACCCAGAATCCCAGATCGACAAGAACAATCACCGGTTTCCCCTGAGACAGGAATTCTTTGATCTCCGCCGGCCGGCCCTGGCCGAGATTTGTTTTGAATCCTTTGGCCCTGCCGTAGTCATCCATGTCCGTGATCAGGGCTCCCCGCAGTCGGGGTGAGTAGAGCGTTTTCCCGATCGTTTTTTGATCCACGGGATCGCCGTAATAGGAGAGCACGGACGACAGCGATGCAGGACCGCAATATTGCGAATCCTGCATCACGAAAGGAACATCAGGAATGGTATGCGACAGCCCGGTCCCGAGTGCCAGGATGAGAGCGAGAAGGAAAGCGTTCAAAATACCTTTTCACTTGATGATGATCTTTTTGTCCAGCAGTTTCATGATGAGAATGACCAAAAGCACGATAAGCAGCAGGCCGATGACGAATCCGATGCCGTCGCCGCCGGCCAGGATGCGATCCGATGCCTGGGCCATCAGATGGAGCTGCGTATTGGACATGCTTTGAAGCTTGGCCTTCACTTCATCCGCGGAGAGACCATAAGCCTGAAGCTTGTCGGACACGATCTTCATCTCAAGGACTTGCTGGACCTTGTCGATCTCCGCCCCTCTCATCTGGTCGGCCATCCCCGCGGATGAGGGCATCGAAGGGATCAGCCCGGCGACCGCCGGAAAAGTCACAAAAAGAATGAAGTAAACTGTCAGAGAAAGGACCAGCGCCGGACCTCTGAACCTCTTTAACATGGGGCACCTCCTGATACCTTGCAGAATCATCATTTCGCCCGGTCCGCGCGGACTGCCGCCTTTCGGGCGCCTTCAATGGGAATCATTGATATGGACAGCGTTTAATGCGCTTTAGAAATAGCGAAAGGGATTTCTTGCGTCAACGTGGTTTTATGGGGGGATATTGTCAGAGCTTTTCTACTATCCGGATTTCATCATCGGTGAATGAAGAGGTAAAAATGCAGGTTGATTTATCATCGATAAACTTCACGCCTGTGCCGTACGCGCAAGATCTTGACCGTTTTTTCCTTTTCATCAAGCTCGTAGATAACCCGATATGTTCCAACCCGAATCCGCCAATCGTGTTCCGAACCGCTGATTTTTCGGGAACCGGCCGGCCTGGCGTCTTCCGCGAGGCCCTTCAGATGCGGAATGATTCTTTCAAAATCCGCGGCGGACAATTTTTTCAGATCCCTCTCCGCCGCCTTTTCGATCAAGATTTCATACACCGGGGGAGAGCTCCTTCAATAAGGAATCCAGTTTCCTGAAGCTCAAGGGCTTTTCCCTCATCCGAGCCAGCATTTGAAGATCTTCGACATCTTCGATCCGCTCCAGAAGCTCCTG
>JAHFBU010000047.1 GCA_023249795.1 Syntrophaceae bacterium | reverse complement strand
CTGGTCGCCCTGATCGCCCTGCCTTTTGTATTTCAGGACTCCCGATACCTGCTCTACGTCGTCAACAGCGTGCTCATCGCCGTGATCGCCGCCGTGGGCTTAAATATCCTGACCGGGTTTACGGGACAAATATCCCTCGGACACGGCGCATTCATGGGCGTCGGGGCATATGCCTCAGGGTATTTCATGATCAAGCTCGGCATGCCCTTCCTCGCCTGCATCGTTGCCGCGGGGTCCGTCACGGCGATCGTCGGAATGATTTTCGGCATACCGTCCCTGCGGCTCAGGGGGTTATACCTCGCCATCGCGACGCTTGCGGCCCAGGTGATCCTCGAATTTGTTTTTGTGCGCTGGAGAGACGTGACCGGGGGCAGCCAGGGGCTGATGGTGCCGCCCGCGGCCATCGGCGGAATCACGTTCAACAGCGATTTCAAATTTTATTTTCTGGCTCTCGGTTTCACGATCCTTGCCGTCGTCATGGCCAAGAACATCGTCCGCACAAAACCCGGCAGGGCTTTCATGGCGATCCGGGACCGGTATATCTCGGCGGAGATTATCGGCATCCCCATCTTCCGGTACAAACTGATGGCCTTCGGCATCAGCTCCTTTTTCGCCGGTGCGGCGGGGAGCCTCTGGGCGCATTATCTCGGCATCATCACGCCGGAACATTTCGGTGTGATGGTTTCGATACAGTATCTCTCCATGATCATTATCGGAGGGCTCGGAAGCATCTATGGAAGCATTCTGGGCGCGATCTTCATGACCCTTCTGCCGGAGGCGCTCCGGCTGATCAGCGGGCTTTTTTCGGACCAGTATCCGGTGCTGATCCACATCTTCGGGGCGATTCGCGAAGGCATCTTCGGGTTGGTCATCATCCTCTTTCTGATATTCGAACCGGACGGACTGGCAGCCCGCTGGAAAACCATAAAAAATTACTGGAAGCTGTGGCCTTTTTCTTACTAAGGCGGGAAACAAATTAATAAATCAGTCCCCGGATGGGAAACAGCAGCCATCCAAACAAAGGAGAAAACGTATGAAGAAGTTACTGAGCATCGTTTTGGCGGTCTTTATCCTCAGCGGCGTCGGTTATGCCCAGCAGACCATCAAGATCGGCGGCATTTTCGACCTGACCGGCGCAACGGGCGACGTGGGCGCCCCCTACGCGATTGCCGCGAGGGATTACATCAACTATGTCAACAAGCATGGCGGGGTGAACGGCAGAAAGATCGAGTTGATCGACACCGACTATGCCTACAAGATACCCCAGGCGGTTTCCGCCTACAAGGATCAGGCCTCAAAAGGGGTCATCGCCATTCTCGGCTGGGGGACCGGCGATACGGAAGCAATGGCGCCCATGATCGCCACGGACAAGATCCCGTACATCTCCGCTTCCTATTCCGAACATCTTGTTTTCGACAAGACACCATACAATTTCATTGCCGGCACAACCTATTCCGATCAGGCGAGACTCGCCCTCCAGTGGATCAAGGACAACTGGAAGGACAAGAGCAGAGCGCCCCGGGTGGCCCTGCTTTACAATGACACGGGATTCGGCCGATCGCCCATTCAGGATGCCGAAGATTTTGCCAAGAAAATCGGCGTGGAGGTTGTAGACAAGGAGATCATCGGCTTAAGAGACCTGGACGCGACAACACAGCTTCTCAATATGCAGAAGAAAGACCCGGATTTCGCAATCAATCAACATACCGTCATGGCCACGGCCACGATCCTCAAAGATGCCAAGAAGCTCGGCCTGAAGAACAAGTTTATCGGCCTCAACTGGACCTTCTCCGAGAAGCTGGTCGAAATGGCCGGAGATGCGGCCGACGGCTTCATGGCGCCGATGCCATTCTCATTCTGGACGGAGGACAAGATCAAAGGCGTCCAGTTCATGCGCAAGGTTCGCAAAGAGATGACCGGCAAGGACGACGCGCAGCCCGTCAATTATACACAGGGCTTCATCAGCGCCTATCTGCTGGTGGAGGCGCTCAAGAAGGCGGGAAACACCCTGACCGGCGAGAACATCAAGAAGGTACTGGAATCCAACAAATTTGACATGATGGGACTCTGCGCCGACATCGCCTACAAGCCGGAATTGAGAAAACCGAACCTGTCAGCCAAGATGTATATCATCAAGAAAGGCAAGATCGAGCCGTTGACCGGCTTGCTGAAGTATTAGAAAGGCTTTCCCCGGGCAGGCCACCCGGCCTGCCTGGGGTTCAATCATGTCTATTTCGTAATAAAGTTGAAAATAGCATCACTTTGTCATTCCCGCGAAAGCGGGAATCCAGTGAATTGGACCGGTTCTGGACTCCCGCTTTCGCGGGAGTGACAGATTTTCAGACTTGTTACGAGGGCGTCAATCATGACAGGGTGAGTTTCATATGTTAAAATTGAACAATGTCGGCGTGATTTACGATGACGTCATCCTGGTTCTCAAGGGAATGTCCATGGAGGCCAAGGAGGGGGAGATCACCGTCCTTCTGGGGGCCAATGGAGCGGGCAAGACCACGACCCTGAAGGCCATATCCGGGTTGCTCAAGTCTGAAGAAGGCAAGGTCACGGACGGCTCCATCGAATTCATGGGAGAGAAGATCAACAACCGGGATGCCGAGGATATCGTCCGAATGGGGATTTTCCAGGTGATGGAGGGAAGAAGGGTTTTCAGGGACCTGACCGTGACGGAAAACCTGATGGCCGGGGCCTACACCCGCAAGGACAGGCAAAACATCAAAAAAGACATGGACGGCGTTTTCGATTATTTTCCGAAATTGCGGGACCGGCGCCATCAGGTCGCCGGATACATGAGCGGAGGCGAACAGCAGATGCTGGCCATCGGCCGGGCGCTGATGGCGCGTCCGAGGCTCATGCTGCTGGATGAACCTTCCCTCGGTCTTGCCCCGCTCCTGGTGAAGGAGATATTTGAAATCGTCCGCAAGATCTGCAGCGAAGAAAAAACGACGATCCTGCTGGTGGAGCAGAACGCCAACCTGGCGCTTGCCATAGGCCATTACGGATATGTCATGGAGATGGGCAAGGTCGTGCTGGACGGCGAGTGCGCGCGGCTCCGGGAAAACGAGGACGTGAGGGAATTCTACCTCGGGCTTTCCGACGTGGGGAAGAAGAAGAGCTTCAAGGACGCAAAACATTATAAGCGCAGAAAAAGATGGTTGTCCTAATAAACGCTCATCTGCCGTGTTGCGCTGCAAACCTCATCGCTCGACGTATTTCCATATGCGCCTCGCTCTCCGGTTTTTGCGCGCCTTGCATCTAACCATTTTTGAACAGTCTTTACACAGAATATTTGAGGAGTAATTTTATGCCCAAGGCAACACGGGAAGAGAGGAACCAGGGTTTCTATGACGAGAAGGCCGAGCGGATGGACCGGGCCGAACGCGCCGCCTTCAAGGAAAAGGAGGCCCTCCGGATTCTTCGCTATGCCTATGAACATGCGCCCGGTTACCGGAGGTTTCTGGAAGAAAGAGGCGTCAACCCCGACATCGTTCAGGACATCGACGATTTCCCCAAAATTCCTGTCCTGAAGAAGAACAGGATGCCGGAGCTGCACAACCAGAACCCGCCATTCGGTGGATTTCTGGCAGTGCCCGTCGAACAACTCAAAAGGATCTATGTCTCACCCGGTCCTCTCTACGACCCGGAAGGCCGGAAGGAGGATTACTGGGGGCTGCGGAAGTGCCTCTACAACGCGGGGTTCCGACCCGGCGACCTCGTCATGAACACCTTTTCCTACCACCTGACCCCCGCGGGAATCTTTCTGGACGAGGCCTGCAACGGCATCGGATGCACGACTGTGCCCACCGGCGTCGGGAATACCGAGATCCAGATCAAGACCATGGTGGAGCTCAAAATCAACGGCTACCTCGGCGTCGCCTCCTTTCTGCTCTCACTGATCGGCAAAATGGAAGGTCTGGGTTATGATCCCGTAAAGGATCTCGCCATCGAAATCGCCCTGGTCGGGGGAGAAATCCTGACCCCCTGTCTGCGAAAAGCGCTCAACGATCATGGCATCATCGTGCGTCAGGCCTATATCACGGCCGATCTGGGAACACTGGCCTATGAATGCCCCCAGGAAAACGGCATGCATATCGCGGACGATCTCTATGTGGAAATCTGCGATCCGGTGACCGGAGAACCCTTGCCTGCCGGCAGTGTCGGCGAAGTGGTGGTCACGCAGTTCAGCAACGAATGCTATCCTCTGGTTCGCTACGGGACCGGCGACCTTTCCGCCGTGGATGAGGAGCCCTGCGCCTGCGGGAGAACCTCCTGCAAGCTCAGGGGGATCATGGGCAGGGCGGATGAGGTGACGAAGATCAGGGGGATGTTCGTCCATCCCCGCCAGATGGACGAAGCGATGTCGCGGTTTTCCGGGGAGGTGGACAAGGTGAGGGTCGTCGTCACGCGGGAGAGCGAGACGGACCTGATGACCGTGGAGATCCAACTCAAAGAGGGTGTCGCGGGAACGGACACCCTGAAGGCTTCATGCGAGGAAAGGATACGGGAAACCACAAAGCTCAGAAGTTGCGTTGTTTTCGTTTCCGAAATCCCCGATGGCTGCAAAAAAATCGACGACCGGAGAAAGTGGGAATAGACTGCGGGCGGGCAGATCTTATTTCCGCCATCTCGGAACGCGCGCGTCCATCCTTCAACCCCTCTTCATGAACAGGGGATGCGGCGGGAGCAACAGGGGTTCAAGGCGATCACCCTCGTAGAGAACCTGGGCAAGGAACAGCCCCGACGGCGGAGCCGTACAGCGTGCGGGAAGCTCCGAGGCGCTGGTCAGCATCCTTTCGATCTCGGCGGAAGAGAGGGTTCCCCTGCCCGCCTCGACAAGGATGCCCGCAAGACGGCGGACCATCCTCCAGAGGAAATGGGAGCCGACAATCCTGAAGACGATCAGATCCCCCCAGGCTTCGAGATCCGTCCGGTCGATCTGCACCTCCGTGGAGAGGCGCTTGTCGATTCTCTTGTCGGCGAAAGAGGCGAAATCGTGGAAGCCCGCGAAGATCTCGGTTGCCGCCCGCATCCGGCCGATATCGAGTTCATCCTTCACCCACCAGACGTACCGCTTGCCGAAGGCCGTCCTGCATCGGGAGATCAGGTAAAGATAGCTCCTTGCCTTAGCCGAGTGGCGGGCATGGAAGGTCGTCGGCGCCTCCTCCACGCGGAGGATGTTGATCGGGGCGGGGAGAAGGTCGTTGAGACCGTAAAGGATCTTCTGCGCCGGGAGACGGTGCGGGATATCCAGGTGGGCGACCTGGGCAAGGGCATGAACACCGGCGTCGGTCCTGCCGGCCCCCTGGACATCCACCTCTCCCCCGAAGAGCTCCCGGGCGGCATCGATCATCGCTCCCTGGATGCTCCGGGCATTCTTCTGCACCTGCCAACCGCTGTAGCCGGTTCCGTCATACTCCAGCGTGACCTTGTATTTGCAGGGGGAAGGCTTGGCCGACTTTCGGCAACCTTCCCGAACAGGCTTTCTCATAACCGTTTCGCCTCCGTTTGTCAGTAATGGGATATTAAATCCCGATCCATTCCCTTCTCAGCGCGTACTCCAGGACGATCCCCGCGAGGAAAGCCGCGCCCATGTTCCACATGGCAAAGGCGGCGACGATCAGCATCACGTAGAAATCGGATTTTTTGTCTCCGATGTCCCTGACCACGATCGCCAGTTCGGTGCCGGCGAAGAACAGGATCACGCCCAGAATCGCGTTCGGAAATATCTTAAAGATAATGGCCACGGAATCGCTGAAAAGCAGGGCCATCAAAACGAGAATGCTTCCGAGGATGACCGGCGCCCCGCCCGTTTTCGCCCCGAAGCGGACATGCCCGGCCATCCCGCCGGCGCCATGGCACATCGGGACGCCGCCGAAAATCGGCGCCACCAGGTTCATGATCCCCTGGGAAATGGCGATCTTCTTTTCCGTGACCTTTCTGTCCGGAAAGAGCTCGTTGTTCTCGGCAACGATGGCGATCACCGCGTTGCCCAGGGTCAACGGCATCTGAGGAAGCGTGAAGAGCAATGTGCCCGTGACAAGATCGTTCCAGGTCATCGCGGAGAGGCTGAAGACCGGCAGCTTGAAGCCGACATGGATCCTGGCCAGTTCGGACAACAGGCGGGGGTCCATGATCACCGCGGACGCAACGCCGATGATCAGGAGCATGAACATGGCCGGAATTCTGGGGTTCGTCAAAAGAAGGTACGTTACGATCAGGGCGATGCCCGCGAGAACCGGCGCCGCCGTCATGCGGTGGACCCCGTCCACCATAAAGGAGAGCCCCAACCCCAGCATGATGCCCCGCACGACGGGCTTGGTTGCCAGTTTCGCGATCGGCCGGATCGCCCCGGTCGCACCGGCCAGAAGCCAGAAAAGGCCCGTGGTGAGCCCCGCTCCGAACAGGGCCGCCGGGCCGATCCCACCGGCAACGGCCGCCGCGCCGATGGCCTTCATGGGCTGGATCGGAAGCGGCGTCCGGTAATAGAGGCCGGACGCCAGCAAGGCGATGCCGAACATGAGAAGCAGACCGAGAGGGTCCACCTTCACGATCGTGATGTAGGCCACCACGAACGGGATCAGCGTGCCGACGTCACCGAACGCGCCCGCCCACTCCATCCTGCCGTAACGGTTCCTGGTCTTCTCCGGGCTTGGATTCGTGGCGTTTACCTGTGTCCTGCCCTCCATCGGAATTTCTGACATCACAGTCGCCTCAGAATATCCGCCGGCTTCATCTTCTCCATCCGCCTGATCATGAAATAACCGGCCAGGCCCCCGGCCAAAACCGAAAGGGCCAGTGAGGCCGCAATCAGGCGTAGAGACCCATGGACGGGCAGACGAATCGTTTGGGCTGCGGAAGCCGTGTCCTTGGCGAAGGCCGGCATGAGGTTCACCTCCCAGGGGGTGGCGACGGGGATGGAGAAATGACCCAACAGATACGAAATTAGGTAACCCGCCAAGATGCCCCCGACGCCGCCCAGCAGGGCCTGAACAAAGACCTCCGCCATGAGCTGACTGCGGACATCAGCGCCGGTCCATCCCACCGCCTTCAAGATGCCGATCTCGCGGGAGCGTTCGACAAGATTGGCGAGCATGGTCTTGATGATCAGAAAAACCGCCCCGGCCAGCGCAACCAGGGAGACGACCAAGGCAAACTGGTCGGAAATCCGGGAAACGCCGCCCATCACTTCGAGAAAAGAATCGGAACTCATGACGGAAGCGCCCGGAAGCGCCTGCACAATCTCCGCCTTGATCCGGTCCAGGAGGGCGGGATCCTTCAGGCGGAGGTAAACGGTGTTGACGCTTTCAGCGCCCTTCCCAAGAAGGGCCTGGGCATCGGTCAGCGTGAGGTAGAGGTTCGCGGCGGCGATTTGCGATCCCTCTTTGATCTCCAGCAGCCCCACGACCTTGAAGGAACGGCCGCCTATGGCGACCGAATCGCCCAACCGGGTATTGTGAAACTTGGCGTAATGTTTCTCCAGGACGGCTTCACCCGCCCGGTTGGGAAATCGTCCCTGGGCAAGCCATTCCCTCACCCGGATCGGCCCAAGGCTTGGCTGTGTCAAATCCACACCCATGATCGTCCGGAAGCCGCCCCGGTCGAACTCCCAGAGAAGGAGCGCCGTGGAGAGGGCATCCACTCCGGGGGCAGCCTGAAGCTTTTGAAGATCGCGGGCCGCGAGGATCTGGCTGGAGATGGGTAGGCGGATGCCGCGCATCGACTCTGCCGGCAGACCCGAGTCCATGGCCCGCATCTCCGGCCGCTGGACGACAAGATCCGCCCCGAGGTTCTTGAAGGGGAGGCTCACCGCCTCGCGGTAGGCGGCTGAAACCGCATTGATGGAGACGAACAGGGCAATTCCCACGGCGATCCCCAGACAGTTGACCAGCATCCGTTGCTGGCGGTGGCGGAGTTCGTTCAGGACATAGCGGTAATGCATAGTTCCCTCATGGCAACGTCTATCTATCTCTTGCCGGTCACCTGATCCAGCGCCCCGCGCAGGTCATCGAGCGACCACTTCCCCTGAAATGAGAGGGGCCCGGCGCCGGTGGGAAATCCGGCAAATTGAGCCTCTTTCCCCTGGATCTTTGCCGTAGCCTTGCCATCGATCCAGATGACGAGGGGCACATGCTGATGAATCCCCTTCCGGGCCATGAACTTCTCTCCCTCCGGACTTTCAAAATCGTACCAGGCGACGACAAGCGCCTTACCGTATCCTCCGCAGATTGACCTGATCTCCTTGAGCGTCGGCTGGAGGGGGCCGTGATTCATATAGAGAACTTCCACGGAAACCGGCGGAGCCGGCAGGGCGGCCCCGGGGATGAGCGCCATGAAAAGAATGATCCCGCCATAGAGCAATAATTTGTTCATGAGAGCACCTCGCCATCCTGCATTCGAACGATGCGGTCCGCGGTGCCTGCCAGCCCTGGGTCGTGGGTAACCATGAGCAGGGTCATCCCCTCTTCCCGGTGCAGACGGTTCAAGATCTCCATGATCGCGCCGCCTGTGGCGGTATCAAGGTTCCCCGTCGGCTCGTCGGCAAAAACGATCTTCGGATGGTTGATGAGGGCGCGGGCGATGGCCACCCGCTGCTTCTCTCCGCCTGAGAGCGCCGAGGGCAGATGTTCCATCCGGTCCCCCAGCTCCATCCGATCGAGCAGTTCCGACGCCCTGCGGCGCCGCTCCGCCTCGGTCATCCGGATGGGAAACAGCGGCAGGGCCGCGTTTTCCCAAGCCGAGAGGGTCGGGATCAGGTTGAAGGACTGGAAGATGAACCCGACGTTCTCCCGGCGGAAAAGGGCCAGTTCGTCCTCGGAGGCGTCCGAGATCGTCTTCCCTCCCAGGGTGACCTGCCCGTATGTCGGGCGCTCCAACCCGGAAAGCAGCGAAAGAAGCGTGGTCTTGCCGCTGCCAGATTTCCCCACCAGCGAAACAAACTCCCCCTCTCCGACGGCGATGGATGCCCCTTTGACAACCGTCAAATTGTCGAATGTTTTGGTCAGATCGACGCCGACCAGAATCGCATCACTCATGCCTTAAGACCTCCGAGGGTTTGATTTTAGAAATATGCCTGCTCAGGAGA
>JAHFBU010000284.1:424-2439 GCA_023249795.1 Syntrophaceae bacterium | reverse complement strand
ATGATCCGGAGAAATGGACCGAGGGCCCGCACAACAGGGTGTATCAGTCCGAAGGTCTTCATGAGTTCGAGGAGCGTCAGCAGCGTCATGATGATGAAGAAGATTTTTACGGCAAGGGAGAAGGTCGTCCACGCCCAGTGCCGGATCATCTCCAGGAAGAGCGGTCCGGCCGTCTGCGCGCCGGCCGCCGCGGCCTGCATGACCGTTGTGCTTCCGACCCAGGGGGCCATCAGCAGGATGGTTAAAGCGGCGGCGGCGATACGGACCAGCGTGGCCTTCAAAGGATGGATGCCCGATTTCCCCTGGATGATCCCCTCCTGGATCATGTTGTGGGCCATCAGAATAAAGACGGACATGAGTGTCATCTGGGCCGTGCTGAAGGGGAGGACGCTCATCGCGGCGAGCCCCGCGTAAACGGAACTCAGCATGCCGATGACGAGCGGCAGGGCGGCGGTCGGCGGGAGGTGGAACAGCCCCATCAAGGGTTTGAGGAAAAAGTCGAGGCGGCCGAGGAGACCGCTCCAGTCCAGGAGCGCCGTAAAGAGCGATACCGGGATGACGATCTTCATCATCCAGGCAAATCCGCCCCAGCCCTTCTTCAGGCCGACAAAGGTTCCCTCTTTCAGCCGCCCACGAAATGCGTTTTCGTCTTCCATTCTTCCCCCGAAGCCGACGTCTTGTTATTACCCCGGCAATTAAACATATCGGACATCGTGACGGGTTGTTTGGGGACACGTACCGATCCCTTTGGGCTTCCGGTACATGTCCCCAAACAACCCGTCTTGCTTATCTTTAACAACGGGAATTTTCCCTTATCAGATCGGGGACGGAAAAGGGAAGATTTTTGTTCATTTCCCCTTTACGGAAACGACTTGAATATGTTACTAAAACCCCACTTCCATGGACGTCCTGAATCTCAGGGGAATCGGTATGAAGCTGACAATCTATCGCAAGCTGCTGTTGATCTATCTCGCAATGGCCTTTCTGACCGTGCTTGCCAGCGCCTACGCCATCTTCAGCCTCCGGCAACTCAATGAACTTGCGTACCGGATCATTAACGAGAACTTCGCCATCGTCGATCAGAGCAAAAGTATGCTGGACACCCTGATCGCCCAGGAGAGCGCCGAGAAACGCTACATCATCCTTCGAGATCCCACCCTTGAAGAGATCTACTGGTCGCGGAGTCGGGAATTCAAGCGTGTCCTCGCGGAGATGCAGAGGAACCCGTTTCCGGGTATGGGAACGACCATCTCAAGGCTGGTTCTCCTCCACGACCAGTACGAAAAACTTTTCTCCCAGGAGATGGTTCTGACCCGGGAGAATCGGAACGAAGAGGCCAATGTTCTCTCCGAGGGGTCCGGGAAAAAGGCGATCGACGAGATGGCCCTGCTCGTCCGCGCGGTCCAGAAAAATGCGGAAGGGGATATCGATGCCCGGATGAACCGGATCAAGGAACAGGGGCTCCGGGCGTCCCGCCTGACCGTCACGCTGAGCCTGGTCAGCCTCGTGGTGGGGATTCTGCTTGTCCTGCTGGTGACCTACAACATATCCCGTCCGCTCCGCAGGCTTGAAAAGGCGACAGCTTTGATCGCGGAGGGGAATTTCGACCATGATGTGCGCGTGAACCGTGACGATGAGATCGGGAGCCTGGCCCGCGCATTCAGTGCGATGGCCCGGCGTCTCAAAATTCTGGAGGAGCAAAACCTCGACGCGAGCCCGCTGACCGGGCTTCCCGGAAACTTGGCGATTGAGCGCGAACTCGGGCTGCGCCTTCGGGCGAAACAACTGGTTTCGCTCTGCCACGTGGACCTGGACAATTTCAAGCCGTTTGCCGATCAATACGGCTATGCCTGGGGCAGCGAGGTCATCAAGGAGGTCGCCCTGCTCCTGATCGCGGAGATAGAGGAGGCGGGGGCGAAGGACGATTTCGTCGGCCATATCGGCGGCGATGATTATATCATCCTCTCGGTGCCGCCGCGGGCGGAAGAGATCTGCCGCCGGATCGTGGCCGGCTT
>JAHFBU010000284.1:0-414 GCA_023249795.1 Syntrophaceae bacterium | reverse complement strand
GGAAGGGGGTACCGCAGAAATTCCCTCTGATCAGCGTCACGATCGCAATCGTCACCGATGATGGCACCCGTTTCAAGAACCCTCTGGCGATGGCCGAAGCGGCGGCGCAACTCAAGGAGTATGCCAAGACCCTGCCCGGCAGCAACTATGTAACGGAAAAGGACGTACGCAAGATATGAAATGGACCATTTTCTTCTGGATTCCCGCGGCGCTCCTCCTGGCGGGGTGCGCCGCGACGCCGACGGCAATCGAAAAAAAGGATGTCGCCGTGGCGGCCGTCATAAAACCGGCGGCGGAATCGTCGTCTGCGTTCCCGCACCTCTTTGAGGAACGCGATCTTCTCCTGGACGGGGTTGCGCTCCTCGGCCCCCAGGATCAACCGGATCCGGCGAAGGCCCGTTCGGTCTTCATCTC
>JAHFBU010000283.1 GCA_023249795.1 Syntrophaceae bacterium | reverse complement strand
GGAGATGATCATGTCCTTCTTCCGGTCGACGATGTAGAAGTATCCGTCCTCATCCATTGTGGCGATATCGCCCGTATAGCACCAGCCGTCTCGGAGCGTTTTGGCCGTTTCTTCCGGCCTGTCCTTGTATCCCAGCATCACCTGCGGCCCCTTGACGATCAGCTCGCCCCTCTCGCCGGCGGGGACATCGGTCACCTCGTCCTCGAGATCCACGATCCGGCAGAGGGTATCGGAGATCGGAACGCCGATGCTCCCGACTTTCCGGGCGCCACCGGCGAAAGGATTCACATGGGTGGCCGGCGACGTCTCCGTCATCCCGAAACCTTCGACGATCGTCGCCCCGGTCGCCTTTTCGAATTCATGGATCACCTCGACCGGCAGAGGCGCGCTTCCGGAGAAGGCCCCCCTGATGGAGCTCATGTCCGTCTTCTTGAGATCCGGATGGTTCAACATCCCGATATACATGGAGGGCACCAGCGGCGCAAAAGTGGGGCGGAAGTTCCGGATCGCCTCGAGCAGCGGAGCCGGTTGGGGTTTGGGAACGAGAACCTGTGACCATCCCGCGAGGACGGAAAAATTCATGCAGACGGATAGGCCGAAGACATGGAAATAGGGGAGCGCGCCAAGCATAACCTCCTCGCCTTTTTTCAACGCCGGCAACCAGGCCTCAAGCTGCTGGACCTGCTTGCTTAAGTTAGCGTGGGTCAGCATGACCCCCTTGGAGACGCCGGTCGTCCCACCCGTGTACTGGTACATGGCCACGTCTTTGAAATCGATCTTCACCTTAGGCGGATTGGGAGCATATTTGGCAAGGCATTCCTTCCAGGCATAGACATCCGGGGTCGGCGCCACATCTGCGAACGGATATTTCTTCAGCAGCTTGCCCAAAACCCGCTTGATGCCGGGAAGGTAGTCGCCGATGCAGGTATAAACAATCTGTTTGACCTTGGTCTTGGGACGAAGCGCGATCATCCGTTTGGCCAGGAGATCCAGCGTGATGAGCACCTTGGCGCCGGAATCGTTGAACTGGTACTCCAGTTCCGGATCCGAGTAAAGGGGGTTGTTCATCACGCAGATCGCGCCGACTTTCATGATCGCATAGTAGGCAATGACGCAGGGGATTACGTTGGGCAGGAGAATCGCCACGGCATCTCCCTTGCGAACCCCGAAATCGGACAGGCAGGCGGCAAAACGGTCCACCATCTCCTTGAACTGCCTGAAACTTACGCTCGTCCCCTGAAAGAGAAGGGCAGGCTTGTCGGCAAACTGCCCCGCCGTCCGGTCCAGAATATCCGGCATGCAGATCTCTTCGTACTTGATAAACTCCGGGACGCCCTTTTCGTACGATTTCAGCCACGGCTTTTCCTGATATTTTGTCTCAGCCATTTGTCCACTCTCCCTTCCCTTTTGATTTTTGTATTATTACGGATCGCGGGAATTTGCCACACAAAAAGCACCCCCTGCTAAGCGGGTATTCCCGGATATGAAGGTTTCGAAAAAATCAGCGTCTCCGTTCCCGGGCATCGGAGCGATCACGGCGAAGAAGGTCTGTATGGCCGCCCGGAAAATCCGGAATCAGGGATTCGGCACGGCGCAAACTTCCGCAGACGGCTTATCCTCCTCGAGATCCATCGCCTTCCAGACAATCTCGGCGATGTCGAGTGCGGCCATGGTCTCCTCCTTGTTGCGGTCCTTGATGCCGTCGGAGAGCATCGTCAGGCAGAAGGGACAACCCACGGCTATCCGGTCGGCTCCCGTTGCGATGGCCTGGTCGGTCCGCATGTTGTTGATCCTCTCGCCGATCTCCTCCTCCATCCACATCCTCGCGCCGCCCGCGCCGCAGCAGAAACTTTTCGCGAGGTTCCGGTCCATCTCCTTAAGCTTCATCCCCGGAACGGCTTCGAGTATACGCCGCGGCTGGTCATAAATTCCGTTATAGCGGCCGAGGAAGCACGAGTCGTGATAGGTATGGACTCCTTCCACCGGTTTTTTGAGAACGATTTTTCCGTCGGCGATCAGGCCCGCGATGATCTCCGTATGATGAAACACCTCAAAATCTCCGCCGAAATTCGGGTATTCCTTCTTCAGGGTATTGTAACCGTGGGGGCAGGTGGCGATGATCTTCCTGACGTTGTAGCCCTTCATGATCTCGATGTTCGCCTGTGCCAACATCTGGAAGCTGTATTCGCTTCCGCCCCGCAGGAGGGAGTCGCCGCAGCACCCCTCCTCGGTCCCCAGGATACCGAAACGGACACCCGCCGCCTTCAGGATCTTGGAGAAGGCCGCGGAGACCTTCTTCCCGCGGTCGTCGAAGGAGCCCGAACAGCCGACGTAGAAGAGATACTCGACATCGGGATCTTCGGCCAGGGTCTTGATCCCGAGATCCTTCGCCCAATCCGCGCGGAGGTGGGAACCGATCCCCCAGGGGTTAGAGTTGTTCCCGATATTT
>JAHFBU010000282.1 GCA_023249795.1 Syntrophaceae bacterium | reverse complement strand
GGATGCGTCACGGCTGCCGTCATCGACCAGGATAATCTCCCAGGCTCTTTTCAAGTCGGACATGACCGGTCTGATCCGGTTCATCAGCAGGGGCAGGTTCTGCTCTTCATTAAAGACGGGAATGACGAGGGAGATCATCTCTTCAACTTTCCGCGCATCCTTCTTCATGGTCAATTCTTGGCCTCCCGCCCGCCGCCGAGGATCTCCCGCACCGCCGCACAGACATACGCGACATCCCCGTCGGTCATATCCGGAAACAATGGAAGCGACAGGATCCTGCCCGCGGCGCGTTCCGTTTCCGGCAGCCTGGCGATCCCGAAACGTTCCCGGACGTACTTGAGTTGATGGCAGGGCGGGAAATGGAGACCGTAACCGATGTTGTGATCCGAAAGTTTCTCCATAAATCGCCCCCTATCCATGGCCAGTATCTTCACCACGAAGAGGTGATGGGCATGGTCGTGGGGATAGGCCGGATCGCCCGGAAGATCCAGGCCCGCGACCCCTTTGAGTCCCTCCCGGTAGAGGCCGACAAGCTCAGCCCGGCGACGGTTGAATTCATCAAGCCTGGCCAGTTGGGCGATCCCAAGGGCCGCCTGGATGTCCGTCAGGTTGTATTTCCATCCCGGCGCCTCGATGTCGTACGACGGGTCGCCCCCTTTTCCGTAACGCTTCCAGGCATCCCGTTCGATGCCGTGAAATCGCAGAACACGAAGCCTCTTTTCCAGTCGATCGTCGTTGTGCGTGATGATCCCCCCCTCGCCGGTGGTGATGTTCTTCAAAGGATGAAAAGAGAATATGGCAATCCGCCCGAAACCGCCGGCATGAATTCCCCGATAACGGGTTCCCACGGCATGGGCCGCATCCTCGATCACAATCAGGCCATGACGGTCGGCAATCTCCAGGATCCTGTCCATCTCCGCCGGGGCGCCGGCAAAATGGACCGGGATGATCGCCTTCGTCCGTGGCGTGATCCTGGCTTCGATGTCGGCTACGTCGATGTTCAACGTGTCATAATGGATGTCGGCAAAGACGGGACGGGCGCCGCTCAGGGAGATCATGTTGACCGTCGAGGCAAAGGTGAGCGATGGGGTGATGACCTCATCTCCGTGACCGATGCCGATGGCCGAAAGAAGGATATGCATCCCCGCCGTAGCGGACGAGAGGGAAACGGCATGCTGCGCTCCGGTAAGATCCTGAAACTGTTTTTCAAAGGTCTTGCAGAGTGGACCGGTTGTAATCCATTGCGATCTCAGGCAGGCGGTCACGCCTGCGATCTCCGCCTCGCCGATGGACGGCCTGTTGAGCGGCAGAAAATCTTCCCGAATATTCATGACGACCCCATTATTTTAATCTGACCAGAGAGTATGTTTCATTATGCCACAATAGCCGCGGGGCGGGTACCAATTTATTCAACCGATCCAATTTTTCATCATTTTGGGTCGCACAGTAGATTTCGTCCGTGGTTTGAATCAGGCGGAAAAAAGATTCAGAGGTCAGAAAATATCTTTCCCGCTCCGCGACCGGAAGTTGTTCGCTTCCATACCTCACCTCGCCGATGTCGTCGACAATCGGCGTTCTTCTTCCCGTGTAGAAGTCGACCCCATGCAGCGACATGCCGTACTGATAGACCATGGCCTTCGCGGGAATGAGATCTCGGATCGCCTGTGAAAGCGAATAGGCCGACTTGTAGGGTGCAAGGTATTGGGCAACGGGTCCCGTAAGCGATATGAGAAACAGAGCAGACAGCAGATAGATCGATGCGAACCATCCCCTTCCGGTCTTTCTCCGCATACGATCCGGGAGAAAGAGCATCAACATCTGCATCAAGAACGGCACGGCGATCCACGGCCACCAATTTCCCCAGGCAACCCGGTGCTCCCGCAGAAAGACCGGAACGAACAGAACGGCCATGAAGAGAAGGGCCGTCAGAATCCCCGGCAGCCGGTATCGCAGAGGCACGGAAAGCCTGGCCTCTCCATGGGCAAGCCGCTCTTCGTAGCGCCGGAAAAGATGGCCAAAGCCGAGTGCCAGAGGAAGAAATGCCGGTGCGATGTAGGGAATCAGTTTTGACGAGGAGATCGAAAAGAAGAGAACAATCAAGCCGAACCATGTCAGGAGAAATCGTTTCTCCATGCCGCTGAAAAATGATTCATCCTTTCGGAGTCCTTGGATCGCCTCGGGCAGAAAGGCGCACCACGGAAGGGTCCCCGCCAGGATGACGGGCAGGTAGAAATAGAAGGGCTGATACCGGTCATGTAGCCGGGTGGTATAGCGGAGCAGGTGCTCCTGAATGAAGAAAAACCGGAAGAAATCCGGGTTTCCCAGTTGGACGAAGATCAACCAGGGGAGCGAGACGGCCAAAAATATCAACGCTCCAACGGGAGAAAAAAGACGAAAAAGGTTACGCCAGCGTCCGGAGACGAGAAGCCAGATTGCAAGGACTCCAAATGG
>JAHFBU010000281.1 GCA_023249795.1 Syntrophaceae bacterium | reverse complement strand
AGACATAGTTATTTTCTTCCTTTATCCTTGACCGGTTTTTCTTCCGGTTCCTTTTCCAAGTCAATCTCCTCGACGGTAATGTTGTCGTTCGTATAGATGCAGATCTCGGAAGCGATCTTCACCGATTCACGCACGATCTCCGTTGCCGTCAAATCGGAATAGCGGACCATCGCCCTGGCCGCTGCAAGCGCGTAAGGTCCGCCCGAACCGATGGCCATCACGTCGTCGTCCGACTCGATCACGTCGCCGTTCCCGGAGATGATCAAGAACGCGTCGCGGCTGACGGCAATCATCAGGGCCTCCAGGTGGCGGAGCACTCGGTCCGTCCGCCAGTCCTTCGTCAACTCCACGGCCGCCCGGACCAGGTTTCCCTTATACTGTTCGAGCTTCTGGTCGAAACGGTCGAAAAGGGTGAAGGCGTCGGCGGTCGCCCCGGCAAACCCGACGATCACCTGATCGTGGTAGAGGCGCCTGACCTTCCTCGCCCCATGTTTCATGACCGTCGTATCGAGCGTCACCTGACCGTCTCCGCCCACGGTGACCTTTCCCCGGTGCCTGACCGCCAGGATGGTCGTTCCCCGAATCTTCATTGCTTTAACTCTTCCCTCCTCCGGCCCGCGGGTGGGCTCGGTCGTAGATCTCCATCAGTCGGCTGACACTGACCGACGTGTATTTCTGGGTCGTTGAAAGACTCTTGTGTCCCAGCATCTCCTGAATGGAACGCAGATCGGCGCCCGCATCGAGAAGATGGGTGGCGAAGGTGTGCCTGAGCGCATGGGGGCTGATCTTCCGCCCGATCCCGCTTAAGCGGACTGCCTGTTCCACCACCCGGGAGACGCCCCGGGAATTCATCCTTTTTCCGCGTGTGCTGAGGAAGAGGGCTTCCTCTCCATCTCCATCCGTTTCGCCCTTCCGAAGCTCCCTCCGTTTCTTCAGGTAGGCTTCAATCGCAAGCAAGGCCGGCCTTCCCGCCGGTACGATCCGTTCCTTCCGCCCCTTCCCCCGGACCTTGACAAGCCCCTCCTGGAAACGAAGATCAGCGATGTTCAGCCCCGTCAGCTCGCTCAGGCGGATCCCCGCGGAATAGAAAAGCTCGATCATCGCCCGGTCCCGGAGCCCGGCCGCATCTTCCTTAAAATCCACATGGAGAAGCGCCAGCATCTCGTCCGGCATCAGGACCACTGGAATGTATTTCTCGCATCGGGGAAGCTGCACAAGCTCCGCCGGGTTGACCGTCACAAGCCCCTCCCTCAGAAGATACCGGTAGAAGGAGCGCAGCGCCGCCACCTTCCGCGAAACGGTCACCTTCCGCAGCTCCTCCCGGTAGAGGGAGGCGAGGAATGAACGGATCACCTGCGGGTCCGTGGGAATCGCCGCTTCATTGTCGACGAAAAACTTCGATTTTTCCAGGAAGACCCCGAACTGTTGCAGGTCGTTCAGATAGGCCTCGCTGGTACGGGGGGAGAGATTCCTCTCGACCTTCATGTACCTGCCGAAACCGCCGATGGCCTGCTCGAAAAAAACCATGGGTTGCCTCAGGACCGGGGACGGATTTCAAATTTGTCCCCGGCAGCGCGTACATCGGTGTAGGGTGCGTCCTGACGCACCGCTCGTTTCATGGGTGCGTTACGGCTCCTCCTAACGCACCCTGCATCAGTCGGCGGGAAGCCCCCCCTTACATCTTGTACTTTCCGAAATCCTCCGGGGAGAGATTTTCAAGGAACTCCGAAAGCTTTTCCTTCTTCTGCCGATCCAGATCGGTCATCTTCGTCCCGAAATCGACATTCCGGGACTTTTCGATGACCCGGTCCTCCACAAAAATCGGGGCGCCGGCACGCAGGGCAACCGCAATCGCGTCGCTGGGACGGGCATCGACGACCACGGTCTCCCTATTGAGCAGGAGGTGGAGATTGGCGAAGAAGGTGTTATTTCGAAGATCGTGTATCTCGACCCGGATCACCTCAACCTTGAGGTCCCTGAGGATCTCGTTCAAGAGGTCATGGGTCATGGGGCGCGAAAAGCTGATCTTCTCAATCTCCGTTGCGATGGCGCTCGCTTCGAAGATGCCGATCCAGATCGGGATCGCCTTCTTCTCTTCGAGGTCTTTCAGGATGACGATCGGGGTATTCGTGATCGGATCCATCGTCAGACCCGACACCTTCATCTCAATGAACATCGGCTCCTCCTCGTTCCTCCATCTCGCCACGCAGGGAATGGGGCAATGCGTCTACAATCCGGACGGATACCATCTTCCCGATAAGCCCGGTCGCTCCCGGGAAATTGACGATCCGGTTTCCTCGCGTCCGCCCCGTCATGTCCTCGTCTCCGTTTCGGCTCGGCCCCTCGACCAGGACCTCTTCCCGTCGCCCCACACAGGCCCGGCTCTTCTCCAGGGAATGCGTTTCCTGGAGGGTCTGGAGCGTTCTCAGCCGTTCCCGCTTCAAGCGGTCACA
>JAHFBU010000280.1 GCA_023249795.1 Syntrophaceae bacterium | reverse complement strand
TGTTTTCGGTCGATGATGCCAATCCGGCGACACAACTCTGGATTGCCGCCCGATTTCTTCAGGGTTTTGCCCTTCTGGCGGCCCCATATTTTCTGAAGCGCAAGCTCAACAGCGAAGCGGTTTTTTTTCTTTTTTCCGCCGTGACCGCCCTGGTCTTGGGGTCGATCTTTCTCTGGGGCGGTTTTCCCGTCTGCTATGTGGAAGGCGTCGGCCTGACGCCCTTCAAAATCGGCAGTGAATATGTTATCAGCATCCTCATCCTGACGGCCTTGATCCTGCTTTACGAAAGCCGCTCTCATTTCGACGGTGTGGTCTTGAGATGGATCGGCGCATCCATCATCGCCACAATCGCCTCCGAGCTGGCCTTTATCTATTATGTCGGTGTCTCGGACGTTTTCAATGTGGTGGGACACTTTTTCAGGGTCATCGCTTTTTACCTGATTTACAAAGCCATTGTCGAAACGGCTTTCCTGAAGCCCTACCAACTTCTTTTCAGAAATCTCGTCAGCCAGCAGGAAGCCCTCGAGAAAGAAAGGAAGCGGGCTCAGGGCTATCTCGACGTAGCCGGAATCATTGTCGTCCTGAATACCGATCAGACTGTCGCCCTGGTCAACAAGCAGGGTTGCCTCATGCTGGGTTGTGAAGAGCGGGTCGCGACCGGTAAAAATTGGTTCGACACGTTTGTTCCGGAAAGAGTGCGGGGGGAGCTCAAGACCCTCTTTGCAAAACTGATCGCCGGCAACATTGAAGGTGTCGAATTTCATGAGAGCCCGATTCAGATCGATGACGGACAGGAGAGGATGATCCGCTGGCACAACAGCCCTCTCAAGGATGAAAGCGGACGGATCATCGGTATGCTCAGCGCCGGCGAGGATATCACTGAACGCCTGCGGGCTGATGCGGAAAAAGAGCATCTGGAATCTTTCCCGAAGCTCAATCCGAATCCTGTCGTCGAAATCGATCGGACGGGGAAGGTCCGCTTCTTCAACCCCGCGGCGGAAAGGCTGTTCCCCGATCTTCGCGGGCTCGGCACCGACCATCCGTGGTTCAAGGGCTGGGAAGCGTGGGGCGGCGTCCTTTCGGCTGAGGGGGTCAAAGAGGAACGCCGTGAGATCAATATCGGCGGCCAATGGTTCCATCAAACGATCTGTTTCGGCAGCGACTTCAATCGCATCCTTATCTACGGACTGGAGATTACCTCCCTCAAACAGGCGGAAGCACGGCTTCTGAGGGCCCATGAAGAGCTCGATCGGAGGGTCAGGGAGCGGACGTTACAGCTCGATACGGCCAATCGGCAACTCGTCCGCGAAATCGAAGAGAGGAAGAAGATTCAGGAAGAACTGAGCGGTTCATTGCGGCATTTTCGGAACCTCATTGACGCGAGCCTCGACCCCCTGGTTACGATCAATGCCGACGGGAAGATCACGGAGGCCAGCAAAGCCACGGAATTGGTGACCGGCGTCCCTCGAGAGCAACTCGTCGGAAGTGACTTCTCCAACTACTTTACCGATCCCCAAAAAGCCCGGGAGGGATACCAGACCGCATTTACTCAGGGATTTGTCAGAGACTATCCCCTGGCCATCCGGGATGCCTCCGGACGAACTACGGAGGTCCTATACAATGCCACGGTATTCCGGGATGAAACGGGAAAGGTTCAGGGGGTCTTTGCGGCCGCGCGCGACGTTACCGAACTGCGTACGGCGCAGAGGGCTTTGCAGCAGTCCCATGCGGATCTGGAACGCCGGGTCGAGGAACGAACCGCTGAACTTGCGGCCGCCAACCAGGAGTTGGAAAGCTTCAGCTACTCCGTTTCGCATGACCTTCAGGCGCCCTTGCGCGCCATTGACGGATACGGACGCATGATCCTCAGAAAGCATGCCGACCGTTTCGATGGGGAGATTAAGGAGCAATTCGACACGATCAGGCGCAATGCCCAGATGATGGGGCGGTTGATCGAGGAACTCCTCGCCTTCTCCCGCCTGGGCAGGAAGGAGATCACGCCTTCGAAACTGGACATGGGCAGTCTGCTCGAAGACACGTGGCAGGAACTGCGGATCATCAACCCTCACAGGAATATGACGCTGGAGGCGCGAGACATGCCCCCGGCCTTCGGCGACATAACGCTCATCAAGCAAGTGATGCTCAATCTCCTGTCCAACGCCGTGAAGTTCACGAAATATAAGGACTGCGCCAGAATCGAAGCGGGCGGAACCATCGATGGCGACTATCTGGTCTTCTGCATCAAGGACAACGGCATCGGTTTCGACATGGCCTATCACGACAAGATGTTCGGCGTATTTCAGCGTCTCCATGAGGATGATGCTTTTGAAGGAACGGGGGTCGGTCTGGCAATCGTCCAGCGCATCATCCACCGTCATGGCGGCCGGGTGTGGGCGGAAGGCACTCCCGACAGGGGCGCATCTTTCTTCTTTTACCTGAAGCGAAAGGAGTAACAGCA
>JAHFBU010000046.1 GCA_023249795.1 Syntrophaceae bacterium | reverse complement strand
GACGAAAAGCACTTGGCGGAAGGTATTCAGGCCTCGAACGGTTTTCCCGGCGGGCGCTACCCGAATCAATTTGTCCTGTTCGCAACACCGCGCCATCCGCATGACTGCAGCGAATTGGAACAGGCGATCGATCAGGAAATCGAAAGGCTCAAGCGGGAACCCGTTCACCCTGAAGAACTTGAAAAGGTGAAGAATCAGATCCGGGCGGACTTTATCCGGGGACTCAATTCCAATGTGGGCCTTGCCGGGATGCTTTCCTATTATGAGGCGCTGCTCGGAGATTTTCACTACATCGTCAACTACACCGAAACCATCGACCGAATCACACCGGCGGATATCCAACTGGCGGCAAAAACCTATCTGACCAAAGAAAACAGGACGGTCGCAACACTGGTCAACCAACCGCTGATTAAACGATGAGACGCATGGGGACTTTCAAAATTCAATCGCTCCGGGCTTTGACCATCATGATATGGATGATTGTCTCGCTCCTGGTCTGTCCCGAATCGGTCATGGCCGCAACCCCGCTGCCCCTTTCCGACCCGGACCATCTCCGCTATAAGCCCCTTTTGTTTGAACCGCCAAAAGTGGAACGCGTCGTTCTCGAAAACGGGATGTGCCTCTATATTCTTCCCGACAAGGAACTTCCCTTGGTTGAAATCAAAGTTCTCGTCAGAACCGGCGGCACATACGATCCCGCCGGTCAGGAAGGGCTTGCGGAGCTGACCGGTACGACCATGAGAACCGGGGGCATCTCCGGGATGAGCGGCGACGCCGTGGATGAGGCTCTGGAATCGATGGCGGCGAATTTTCATGTCTCCGTCAACCGGGATTACAGCGTCTTTGACTTCTCCGTTTTGAAGAAGGATCTTGATCGGGGTTTCGATCTTTTTTCAAAAACCCTGACGCAGCCTGTTTTCGAGGAAAGCAAGCTTACACAGGCCAAAGATCTGAAGATTGAGGAATTGAGAAGGATCTCCGACGATCCGCAGAAACTCGCCTTTCGGGAATTCGGACGGATCATGCATGAGGGAAGCCCCCGAGGGAGGATTGTCACAGGCGATTCGGTTCGAAGGATTCAGCGGGACGATCTTCTTAGCTGTCATAGGCGCTTCTATCACCCTAAGAACATCATGCTTTCGATCACCGGGGATATTGAAACCGTCGAGACGCGAAAACTCATTGAGCGTCATTTCGGCGCATGGACATCGACGGAGGAAAAACCTGCCCCCCCCGCCCTTCCCCGGCCCAACGAGGGAAATATATTCTTCCTCGCCAAGGATGTTCCCCAATCAATTGTGATTTTCGGATGGCTGGCGCCGGAGAAAAAGAGCGCGCAGTTCTATCCCTTCGAGGTGCTGGACTTCATCGTCGGCAGCGGCGGATTCCGTTCACGAATTTTTCAGGAGATCCGGACCAATCTCGGCCTGGCCTACAGTACGGGCAGTTTTTACAATGCAAAATCGGACTACGGGCTGTTCGGCGCTTTTGCCCTGACGAAATCCGAATCCACCGTCCAGGTCGCCACCCGGATTCGAAACATTCTAAAGGGAATAAGTGAAAAGCCGGTTCCCCTTGAGGAACTGGAAAGGGCACGGAAAGCCATCCTGAACAGCTTCATTTTTTCCTTCACATCCGCAGAACAGATTGCCCTCCAGAAACTGATGATCGAATATGAAGGTCTGCCGGATGATTTTCTTGTCACCTATCGCTCCAAAATCGGAAACGTAAAGGCGGAGGATATACGGAATGTGGCGTTACGGCATCTTGCACCGGGCAGGGAGATAATCCTGATCGTCGGAAGCGAAAATGTATATCGGGATATTTCGGCAACCTTTGGCAAGGTCATCCGGATTGAAGCCGCATTTTGAGGCATTGGCAATTTATTCACGAAACCTGATTGAAACTATCTTTCGACAGAGGACGGAGACAATTTGAAGCCAAAAACGCAAACCAGCATTATGGAAAAAATTGATTTCGCCAATAACGACCTGCTGCGCAATCTTTGTGGTGAGCGGGATAGAAATATCAGGCTTCTTGAGAAACTCGCGGCAGTTCATCTTGTAATTCGGGGAAATACGGTATCTATCAGTGGCGACAGCATCGCCGTTCTTCACAGCCGAAATCTTCTGTCTCAGTTGTATGAACTTGCCAAAAAAGGATACTCGCTTTTTCCGGCGGATATCGAGTATGCCCACCGCATCCTTTCAGAAGAAGCCGCAGCGCAACTCGAACGGATTTTTCTGGACACGGTCTTCATTTCATCCCAGAAACGGATCATCTCACCCAAGAGCATCGCACAAAAGATGTATATCGACGCAATTCGCAATTCGGATATGGTTTTCAGCATCGGGCCGGCGGGGACAGGAAAGACCTACCTGGCGATGGCTATGGCCGTCGCGGCATTAATGGAGAAAAAGGTCAACCGTATTTCACTGGCAAGACCGGCTGTCGAGGCAGGTGAGAAACTCGGATTTCTTCCGGGCGATCTGGCGGAAAAAGTAAATCCCTATCTCCGGCCGCTCTATGACGCCCTTTTCGATATGATCGATTTCGATCATGCGTCGGCTCTGATCCACAAAGGGGTTATCGAAGTGGCGCCCCTCGCCTTCATGAGAGGCAGGACCTTAAACGACTCCTTCGTGATCCTCGACGAGGCACAGAATACAACGTCGGAACAGATGAAGATGTTTCTGACAAGGCTGGGATACGGTTCCAAAGCCGTGATCACCGGGGATGTGACACAGATCGATCTCCCGACAGACAAGGTATCCGGTCTCGTGGAAGCGGAGCAACTCCTCCGCAAAACGGAGGGGATCCGTTTCGTCCATTTCTCCGAGCTGGACGTGGTCCGGCATCCTCTGGTGCAGGAGGTGATCCGTGCCTACAACCACCTTGATCAACAAAAAAGAATAACGGCCGACAGAAAAATGGAACAACGTCACGTTAAGTCATAAGGTTTGCCATGCCCATTTCCATTCAGAACAAGCAAAAACGTCAGAAGGTGGACATCGGTAGGGTGCGCAGAAGTCTGAAGCGCCTGCTGAAGAAACTCGACCGCGCGGACAGCGAAATAAGCGTCCTTCTGGTCGATGACGATCAGATCCGAGAGATCAATAAGACATATCTTAAAAGAGATCGCCCCACCAATGTGATTTCCTTTGCGATGAAGGAGGGGGCATTCGACCATGTCCATCCGGAGATCCTGGGGGATATCATCCTTTCCGTCGAGACGGCCGCTCGCGACGCCCAAGCCGGTCATCTTGACTTTATGGATGAGGTTGAATTCCTGCTCATCCACGGCCTTCTCCATCTCTTGGGATACAACCATGAAACCACGGACGCCAACGAGAGGGAAAGGATGGAGAACCGCGAGCGGGAACTATTTGTTATGTTAAGGCATTACGATATCGAGTGATCTGCTGTATCTCATTTCGATATGCGAAGTTTCTGCCCAATCCTCAAGGAATCGCTTTTCAGATTATTGTTTTTGCGGATCTCGGAAACGGATACATGATACTTTCGTGAAAGAGAGGCCAGTGTTTCCCCCTTTTGAACTTGGTGGTGAACGCTCTTGTCGCCTTTCCCTGACCGGGTCACCTTCGAAGCAGCTCCCGAGGCCTTTGAACTTCGGAGGGGTATATTCACCTTCTGACCCGCTACCAGGTGCTGTTTTGGAAAACGGTTGACCGAACAAATCGCCTCGACAGAGGTCTTATATTTGCGTGCAATCGAATCGAGAGTGTCTCCCTGCCGCACCCTGTGTTTGATGAGCTCCCCGCGGCGAACCGTCGCAGAAGCGGAACGCGGTCTCTCCGCTTGCGGAATATCAGCAACCATCCGGAGTATCATTTCCGCCTTCTCCGGAGGAACTTTCAGATTGTAGGGCCGATCCGGCGTCATGCGGTATCTGAGCTCGGCGTTCAGGATACCCAGAGTCTCCTCCGATATTTCGAGTTTCTGGGCAATATCCTGCAAACGCATACATCGGCTCACTTCGGCCTCTTCATAACTAAAAATTTCTGATTTGGATTCAATCAATCCGAGATCCATCCCATATTTCTGCGGATCCTTGATAATAAGCAACGTTGCCAAAAAACGGGGAACGTAACGCGCCGTTTCGTTGGGTAGACGCTGATAGAGGTCCCAGAACCGGTCCAGATAATTGATGTGCTGAGCGGCGATTGTGCGCATGATCCGTCCTTCACCGCAATTGTATCCGGCAAGAACCGTCAGCCAGTCGCCAAACATGCCATGCATATCTTTCAAATAATCGATAGCAGCATGCGTGGATTTTTGGACATCCATTCGTTCATCTATCCACTCATCCCGGGTCAGTCCGTATTTATAACCGGTCGAGGGAATGAATTGCCATAAACCCAGAGCCCTTGCAGACGACAACGCATTGATCTTGAAGCCGCTTTCCACGAGCGGCAGCCAGGAGAGATCCTCCGGCAGACCCGCCTTTCGGAGTTCCCGTAAAATGACGGGCCGATAAATCATCGACCGTTGATAGGAGGAGATAAAAAAATCGCGCTCGACCGTTTGAAACAGACGGATCTCTTTTTCGACATCCGCGTTGGTGATGATCGGGATCTCTCCCCGTTCACCCTGGGTATTGGACCGGTGTGAATTATAGATGGCCAATATCCGCCTCGAAATCAAGAGACGAAGGTCATCTTTCTGCCGCGCGATATCGGGGTTTCCGTTGGTGTCGAGCAGGAGCGCGTACGCCTGATCCAGCATTTCGAGGGCATTTTCCAGTTCGCCGTTCACCCAGTATTTATGGGATTCATCCAGCAGCGAGAGAGCCTCTTCCATGATATCCTTTTCTGTCTCCGCCTCTCGTGCCTTCAGTGCCTCGGAAGGATTCAAATTCGATGGGTTCTCGACGAGTTGGTCTGCAGCCGCCTCCTCCGACGGCTCCGCAAAAAGGACGTGCGGCGGATTTCCAGCCGGTTCGGGAGATATTATCGGATCATCGCTCTTTTTTACGAGAACAGCAGGACTTACCCCCGGCGGTGGATCGTTCTTCGGAGCAGCCGATTGCAAAGTTTTCCCTCTTTCCGAAGGATCGGCCTGATCATGGAGAGTTGTTTCGTTTACCCGATGCTGCACCGGCAGCGGTGAATCCGTACGAACCAGGTTCTGGACAGGAGATGAGCTCCGTTTTATCAACGCGTCCTGTTTTAACACCGCGCAGGACGAAAGTGTCAAACCACTGCAACAAACAATTATGATGAGCATCGAGATCGTGAAAATCCTGTTCTGAAACATCTGCGACTCCTTGTTGACCCGTTTCGATTCGCAAAAAAAAGAGATACCGCCCTCAAGACTTCTCCGTTACACGAGGCCTGCTCCATTTATGACCGGTTAGGTCTATACCACAGTTCCCCACAGTTCCTAAATATTATTGCAGCAGATAGGCCTCGATGAAATCATCAATGTCGCCGTCCAGAACCCGGTTTACGTTGCCGGTCTCAAGGCTCGTCCGATGATCTTTAACCATTTTATACGGATGCATCACATAGGAGCGGATCTGACTTCCCCAGGCGATATCCTTTTTCGTCTTGTTGACATCCCGAAGCTTTTCATTCTGCTCTCGGAGTTTCATCTCATAGAGACGCGAACGGAGGTATTTCATGGCCATGGCCTTGTTCTTGTGCTGTGAACGTTCGTTTTGACACTGAACGACGATCCCCGTTGGCATATGGGTAATCCTCACGGCAGAATCGGTCTTGTTGACATGCTGACCGCCGGCGCCCGTGGAGCGATAGGTATAGATGCGCAGATCCTTCTCGTCGATTTCTATTACGATTTGATCGTCAACTTCGGGATAGACAAAGACAGATGCAAATGAGGTGTGCCGGCGGGCGCTGGAATCGAAAGGGGATATTCTGACCAGCCGATGTATTCCGATTTCAGCCTTGGCATAACCGTAGGCGTATTCGCCCCGAAGCGTCCAGGTCACGCTTTTTACTCCGGCTTCGTCGCCTGGCAGGTAATCGATGATGCTGGTCTCGAAGCCCTTTCTCTCCGCCCATCGCAGGTACATCCGCAGGAGCATCTCCGCCCAGTCCTGAGCCTCGGTTCCCCCGGCACCCGCGTGAATCGACAGGATCGCGTCCATGGGATCCTGTTCGGAACTCAGCATCATCTTCAGTTCATCTTCGCGAACCTCGGCATCGAGCCTTTCCAGCTCGATCCGAATCTCTTCCTGGGTCTGATCGTCCTTCTCCTCGGAGGCTATTTCGGCAAGCAAGCGAAGATCCTCGATCCCACTTACCTGCTTCTTCCATTTCTCAACCACATTTGACAACCGGCTCTTTTCCTTGAGGATCTCCCGCGCCTTGTCCGGATCATTCCAGAAACCGTCCCGCATTGATTCGTTTTCGAGTTCCCGGATGCGCAATTCATTTTCAGGGACGTCAAAGACACTCTCCGAGATGTTCGGTTCTTCGGGCCAGATCGATCAATGTTTCATTTATTCCTTCAAACATTATTTCTTCTCCTTCGTTTTATAAGACAGTAAAGAATCAACGCGATTCCGCACAGATAAACAAACAGGTCTCCATATGCCGCATAAAAGGTGTTCTCGTCAATGAATTTCACCCCTCCCCTCAGAACGGTTCTTTCAAAGATACCCGTTCGCGAGAGAATCTTCCCCGCGGGATCGATGATAGCGCTGATCCCGGTATTGGCCGCCCGGACCAAGTAAAGGCGGGTCTCTACCGCCCGAAAGATCGTCATCGAGAGATGCTGGTAGGGCGCTGACGTTTTTCCGAACCATGCATCATTGGTTATATTCACGAGCAGATCCGCTTTCTTTCGTTTGTAATCCCTCGCGGCTTCGGGAAAGATCCCTTCATAGCAGATCAGGACACCCAGACGGCGGTCATCGTTCACCATGGGATCGAAACCTTCTCCCGGCCGGAAATCGCCGATCCCGGCCACAATCTTTCCGATAAAAGGAAAGAATTTTCTCAGGGGAACATACTCCCCGTAAGGAACCAGATGGACCTTGTCATAACGACCCGCTATGGCTCCATCGGATCGGAGCAGGTAGGCGCTGTTCATAAAGGAGACCATCCCGTCCCCCTCCTCATAGCGCGGGCTGCCGAACAGCAGTGGCCGACCGGATAGCCTGACCAGATCAGTCACCGCCTCCCGTAGCGGACCGGAACGCTCAAAGTAGAACGGCGCCGCCGTTTCGGGCCAGACGGTAAGCCCTCCCTGTGCGGGGATGGAACTCAGGGAGAGGGCTCTGTATATATCCATCGTCTCTGACTGGTAGCCTGCGTTCCATTTGAGATTCTGATCGACATTCCCCTGAACAAGGGCCACTTCAACGGTCGGCGCCTTCTTCAACAATCCATATATTTCCGCCGTACGGAATTGACCATATCCATATACAACCGCCAACAGGACGCACGCGGTCGCGATCTCGGCCGCCGGATATTTTCTTTTCCGGAGCTTTGCCGTAAGAACACTATACAGAACCGCATTGATCAGAACGATCATGAACGTGATTCCGTAGGTGCCGGTGATGTCGGCAATCTGAATGATGTTGCCGTAGAGATACTGCGAATAGGCCAGATTCTCCCAGGGGAACCCGGTCAGCAGATGAGAACGTACAAATTCAAGGAGGGTCCACAACAGGGGGGCGAACAGAAATAAAGCGTTTCCCTGTCCCTTCAGAAAGACAACCCCCATGGCAAAACAGGCCGTGTAGATGCTCAGGTACGCGGCAAGCAGCAGCACTGCCGCAATACCCACATAGAGGGGGAGGTATCCATATTGCACAACGACATGGGAAATCCAGTAGAGGGTTCCCACGTGAGCGACCATCCCCGCCAGAAAGCCGGTTTTAAACCCCTCCCAGGGTTTTGCATCCCGCAATGCATAAAAAAGGGGGACCAGCGCCATCCATGCCAGGAAGCCGCTTCCGAACTTCGGAAAGGAGAGAAACAGCAGAAGGCCGGACAGCACGGCCATCGCCGGATTTGAAAACCGTTTCCATCGCAAAACAGAAGAGGTCATTAATCTTGATTATGGTATCCTGAAGGAGAAGGCTGTCCGCCCATCAAAAAAAGGGGGGCGACCAACCATGGTCAACCCCCTTTGTCGATTGGCGAGGTCGGCGGGACTTGAACCCGCGCCCTCCGGCGTGACAGGCCGGCGTTATAACCAACTTAACTACGACCCCGAATAAATAACATCTGTTATATTTTGAAACCCGATCTTGCAGCTCCCTGTGATTCAGACCGGGGCAGCGTTTAAAGGATTTCACAATTTCCCTGGTAGGCGGAACAGGACTTGAACCTGTGACATCCACGGTGTAAGCGTGGCGCTCTCCCAGCTGAGCTACCCGCCCGAATCACCTTCATTTGCGGGAGCTATCTAACAACGATTCCAATGGTTGTCAAGAATTAATTAGTCTCTCGACTGCCAATCGTCCACAACCGTTAATTCCCCTGCTTTCGCAAAAGAAAATCCCCCTCAGCACTCGGGAACCTTGCCATCTGGGTTGTGCCGATGTAATGGGGGATCTTTCCCGCTCCCAGAGCAAAGACAATATTGGCCCTGTCCCCCAAACCCCCTCGATGTAACCCACCGCGGGAGAATCACTTACCTTGGTTCTTTAATAGCCTGTCAGCAAAAGCGATCTGTCCGCGCGGCAATCCCCTCGACATCCCCCGGATCGAACCAGACGGCATCCCGGTCGGCGGCAAACCACGTCATCTGTCTTTTCGAATAGAGTCGGGTGTCCCTTTTGATCAGACGAATCGCCTCCTCCAGGCTCTGCCGCCCCGCAAAGTAAGAGACTAATTGCCGGTATCCCAATGACTGCATCGGCTTCAGGGATGGACCGTAGCCCATATCGAGAAGCCGCCGGACCTCTTCAACGAAACCCTCCGCGATCATCCGGTCCGTTCGCCGGTCTATCCGGTCGTTCAGCCGCTCCCGGTCCAGCTTCAGACCGATCTTGAGAGCCTCGTAAGCCGACTCCTGGAAACCATGCTCCTGCTGATGTTCAACAATGGAGCGGCCTGTCAGCTCCAGGACCTCCAGCGCGCGGACGATCCGCACACCATCGTGGGGATGGATCCGAACGGCGGCCCGGCCATCCCTTGCCCGCAGCATCCCATAGAGATGCACCTTCCCGAATTTATTCATCTCCTCCT
>JAHFBU010000279.1 GCA_023249795.1 Syntrophaceae bacterium | reverse complement strand
CGTGGGAATGACACAAGAGAGAGCGGGATGTCGGCAAAACTTTCCGCGACATAGGCGCAATATTTTGGACGACAATCACCTTGACGCCACCCTTCCCTTTCGCTGTGTTGCCCCTGCGCCGGTGCGGATACGGATTTATGATGTGACGGCATCGGCACACGGAAAAGAAGGCTTGCCGGGCCCTTCCGAGGGAGAACGATAGGGGTAGTACGCAATGGTTGAAGTCAGGGAGTTCAAGGATTCCGCTGAACAGCGGCATGCGATGCTCGAATAAACCCAGCCGGGCGCCCCGTATTTTCCTGCGGGGCACCCGGCAAAGGGTTAAAAGAATTTCGTCAAGGTCAGGGTGGTGACTGTCCCCTCGGAACCATCTCTTGTCTCAAATTCCCACAGATTTCTTAACGACAACATCAGACCGGTCGGCGGAGGAAACAACAAACTGATCTCAGGACCGGCTGCAAAAGAGCGGTCATGAACGCTTTTGTCCCACACCACATCATCCCCCTTGTCGTCGGTAACCTGCCAGTTGCAGTAGCCGGAAATGCCGACATCCCAAACCTTTGAAAGCGTCTTGCCGACGCCCCATTCAAAGTGGAAATTATCCCCCGGCTTGACGTCGGTGTCCCGTTTATCGCTGTGCGTTTCATAACGGGAGAGAACGGACGCGGACCATGTCTTCTCGGTGTCAAAATACCAGGTGCCCCCCAGCGTCCACATGAGGGTCCAGAAATCCTTTCCGGGGGAAGAGAGGTCGGTCTTGTCATATTTCCCGGTCGGCATATACATCCCCATCCCGAATGATGCGTCGTATTGCGGTCCATGCCAGGAGAGCACCAGCGGTTCAACAAAGATATCCCCCACGCCGAATTTGCTTTGATCTATTCCCGCCTGTTTAATTTCAATGTCCGTATAGACCAGCGGGACGACGGCATCGATGGCATAATTGGCCCCAAGGATCTTCTTGTCGGAAACCCAGAGAAAACGGTTGGCCACCGCAAACACGTTAACGTCAAACCCGATTTTTATCTCATCGCCGTTTTGATCCATCAACTTGTCCGCCTTGTAGAAGACGTTGTACATTCGATAATAAAAGCCCGGGGGCGGTACGGATCCCGCCTTGATTCCCTCAACGCCGTTGACATAATGGCCGGTCTCAGCGACGGCAAAGGTTGTTCCGAACAACAATCCAATCAAACACAATAGGCCGCTTGTCAGAATACGTTTTTTCACCAATGATCCCTCCTTGAAGTTATGGTAATGTTTTTTCCACGTTCAGCAGATCCTCGGAACGAGTTCCCCCGTCGGAAGATCGATCTCGCGTGAACCGCCGATGATTGTCTCCAGGACGACGCGCCCCCGGCGGTCCTCCGTCACCGTGCCGATGATTGTAGCGTCCTGGCCCCGTTCATGCCCGCGCATCGCACGGAGAACGGTTTCCGCGGATTCCGCCGGGCAGAAGAGCGCCATCCGTCCCTCGTTGGCCAGGAAGAGCGGATCGAAGCCGAGGATCTCGCAGATCCCCCGGACCTCGTCGCGGACGGGAATGGCCTCCTCCCGGATGGTGATCCGCATTCCGGACTGGCCGGCGATTTCCGCCAGGATTGCCCCGAGGCCGCCCCGGGTGGCGTCGCGCATGCAGTGAATCTCGTTGCTTGCCGCAAGGATCGTCTCCACGAGGCCATTGAGCGGGGCCGAATCGGATGCGACCGCGGAGGCAAAACCGAGATCCTCCCTCGCGGAGAGGATGGCGGCCCCGTGGTCGCCGATGGGACCGCTGACCAGGACGGCGTCGCCGGGACGGATGCTCCGGACGGAGAGGACGCCCCCGTAGCGGATCACGCCGATCCCCGAGGTATTGATGAAGAGGCCGTCCACCGCCCCACGGGGGACGACCTTCGTGTCTCCCGTCGCGACGACCACCCCTGCCGATTTGGCCGCAACGGCCATGGAGCGCACGATCCGCTCCAGCTCCTCCATCTGGAAACCCTCTTCCAGGATGAAGCCTGCGCTCAAGACCAGCGGAACCCCGCCGCACATCGCGATGTCGTTGACGGTTCCGTGAACGGCGAGCGAGCCGATGTCCCCTCCGGGGAAGAAGCGGGGATGGACGACATAGGAATCCGTGGTGAAGCAGAGTTTCGTTCCCCCCACCTCGAAGACGGCGCCGTCCTGGAGTTCCTCCAGCAGGGGATTCTTCAGCAGCGGCAGGAAGGTTTTCGCGATCAGCTCGTTCGAGAGCAGACCGCCTCCGCCGTGTTCCAAGAGTATCCGGTCAAATTTGATGGTCATCTCGTCCATGCCCCTTATCTGTTTTTTGCCCCGGCGCAGACCGCCTGGCCAAGGGAAATTCCACCGTCGTTCGTCGGAACGAGGCGGTGGTGGAAGACCTCAAACCCGGCCTTCCTGAGTGATGCCAGACACCCCGTCAGAAGAAGGCGGTTCTGAAAACAGCCCCCGCCCAGA
>JAHFBU010000045.1 GCA_023249795.1 Syntrophaceae bacterium | reverse complement strand
CCCTCTTGCAGGGCGGTCCCCGGAAGATGTCTCCTTTCACCATTCCGGCATCCCTGGCAAACCTCGCCGCCGGCCATGTTTCGATCCGTTTCGGGGCAAAGGGCCCGATCAGCTGCGCCGTCACGGCCTGCGCATCGGGGACCTGCGCTATCGGAGACGCCGCGCGGCTCATTGCCGAAGATCATGCCGATATCATGATCGCCGGAGGCGTGGAGGCGGCGATCACGCCGTTGAGCGTGGGCGGATTTAATGCGATGCATGCCCTCTCCTGGCGCAACGATGAACCCGAAAAGGCAAGCCGTCCCTTCGACCGAGACCGGGATGGTTTCGTGATCGGCGAGGGGTCCGGGGTGATCGTCCTTGAGGCCCTGTCGCATGCGCGGGCAAGAGGCGCCCGGATCCAGGGCGAACTCATCGGCTACGGCCTGACCAGCGACGCCTTTCACATGGCCGCACCGCCGCCGGGTCACGAAGGCGCCGCCCGCGCCATGAAGGCCGCCCTGCGGGATGCGGGAACGGCGGCGGACGAGCTGGACTACATCAACGCCCACGGGACCTCCACTCTCATCAACGACACCAACGAGACTGAGGCCATCAAATCGGTCTTCGGGGAACACGCCTGGAGGCTCGCCGTCAGCTCGACCAAATCGATGACCGGCCACATGCTGGGGGCGGCCGGCGCCCTGGAGGCGATTCTCTGCCTGAAGGCCATCGGCGAGGGGGTGCTCCCCCCGACGATCAACCTGGATCATCCGGATACCGGGTGTGATCTGGACTATGTTCCCCATGTGGCCAGAAAGAAGGAGATCCGGACCGCCATGTCCAACACCTTCGGGTTCGGCGGGGTAAACGCCGTCCTGATCTTCCGGAAATGGGAGGAATAGAGATGCCGGAAAAGATCGTCATCGCCGCGGACCATGCGGGTTATTCGCTCAAGGAGGCGCTCAAGCCTTACCTGACGGAGATGGGGCTCGTCGTCACCGACTTTGGAACAGACAGCGACCAGGCGGTCGATTACCCCGATACCGGAGGAAAGGCGGCTGAAGCGGTCTCCACCGGTCTTTTCCCGCGGGGAATCCTGATCTGCGGCTCCGGCGTGGGGATGTCCATTGTCGCAAACCGCTTTCCCGGCGTCCGCGCCGCCCTCTGCCTTGACGAGGGGATGGCGCGCCTGAGCCGGATGCACAACGATGCCAACATTCTGGTCCTCGCAAGCAGAATGACGGATATGGAGACGGCCGTCGGGATTCTAAGGGTGTGGCTTACGACCCCCTTCGAAGGAGGTCGCCATCAGCGGCGTCTCGACAAGATCAGCGAGATCGAATTGAAATTGAAATAAGGGCGGGAGGAGATGGGTTCATGTCTTATCTAATGCAGGCCGACCCGGAGATCGCTGAGGCGATCCGCCAGGAAACATTGAGGCAATCTGGTAAATTGGAGATGATCGCCTCTGAGAACTTTGTCAGCGAAGCCGTCCTTGAGGCCCAGGGAAGCATCATGACGAACAAATACGCCGAGGGCTATCCGGGCCGGCGATACTACGGGGGCTGCGAGTTTGTCGATGTGGCGGAGCAGCTGGCCATCGACCGGAGCAAGCAACTTTTCGGAGCGGAGCACGCCAACGTTCAGCCCCATTCGGGATCCCAGGCCAACATGGCCGTCTATTTCGCCGTGCTCAAGCCGGGAGACACGATCCTCGGCATGGACCTTTCCCACGGAGGACACCTCTCCCACGGAAGCCCGGTCAGTTTCTCGGGGAAAATCTACAAAAGTGTATTCTATGGCGTGGACCGGGAGACGGAGACCATCGACTTCAACCAGGTCGAATCGCTCGCCAGGGAGCACCGCCCCAAGCTCATCGTTGTCGGTGCCAGCGCCTATCCAAGGACGATCGATTTTGAAAAGTTCCGGGCCATCGCCGACCGGGTCGGGGCCATGGTTCTGGCCGACATCGCCCACATCGGCGGTCTCGTGGCCGCCAACCTTCACCCATCGCCGGTCCCCTGCTGCGAGTTCGTCTCGATGACCACCCACAAAACCCTGCGGGGGCCGCGCGGCGGGCTGGTCCTCTGCAAAAAGGAGTTTGCCAAGACCATCGACTCCAAGATCTTCCCGGAGATGCAGGGCGGCCCCCTGATGCACGTCATCGCCGCCAAGGCCGTGGCGCTGAAGGAGGCGCTGACCGAAGAGTTCAAACAGTATCAGCGCCAGATCGTAAATAACGCGAAGACCCTTGCCGATACGCTCATGGAGGACGGTTTCCGCCTCGTCTCCGGCGGAACGGACAACCATCTGATGCTGGTCGATCTGACCCATCTCGGCGTTACGGGAAAAGAGGCGCAGGAGGTCCTAGACCTGACGGGCATCACCGTCAACAAGAACCGCATTCCCTACGACACAGCGAGCGCGCAGGTGACGAGCGGCATCCGCGTCGGCACGCCCGCCCTGACCACGCGCGGGATGAAAGAGCCGGAGATGAAAAAAATCGCCGGTCTCTTTTCCACCGTGCTTAAGGATATTCACAACGAAACACGGTTGGCCGAGGTCCGGGAAGAGGTCCGCTCGCTCTGCGGACAATTTCCGCTTTACGCGGAACGAATCAGCGAAAACCGCTAACCGACAGACGAGTCAAAAAGCCATGGAAGGGAACAAACAGGATGATCTGCCCGGAGTGACGGCCGATGGGCGGCCCACGTGGGATGGCTATTTCCTGGACATCGTCGATCTCGTGGCGAAGCGCGCCACCTGCCTGCGGCGCCGGGTGGGCGCCGCCCTGGTCCGCGACCGGCGGATCCTCTCCACGGGGTACAACGGCGCCCCTTCGGGACTGCGCCACTGCCTTTCGATCGGCTGCCTCCGCGAGCAGAACAAAATCCCCTCAGGCGAACGCCATGAACTCTGCCGCGGGCTCCACGCCGAACAGAACGCGATCATCCAGGCGGCGCTGCACGGGGTGAGTGTGAAGGGGGCAATCCTCTACTGCACGAACCACCCTTGCATCATCTGCTCAAAAATGATCATCAATGCCGGCATCATCCGGATCGTGATCAAGGGCGATTACCGCGACGACCTCGCCGCCGAGATGCTGGCGGAGGCGGGAATCGAGGTGCTCCGGCAATGAAATGCCCCTTTTGCGCCAACGGCGAAAACAAGGTCATCGACTCCCGGATCAGCAAGGACGGCGACGCCATCCGACGGCGGCGGGAGTGTCTTGGCTGCGCCAACCGCTTCACCACCTATGAGTACGTTGAAGAGGTTCTGCCGATGGTCGTCAAGAAGGACGGCAGAAGGGAGGCTTTCGACCGGACGAAGATCCGCAACGGGATCAAGAAGGCCTGTGAGAAGCGCCCCATCAGCACGGATGCCATCGAAACCCTGGTGGACAATGTGGAACGGACATGCCAGGAATTCCAGGGGAAGGAGATTCCCTCCACCGCCGTCGGGGAAGCCGTCATGCGGGAACTTCATGCCCTCGACGGCGTCGCCTATGTCCGCTTCGCGTCGGTCTATCGTGAATTCCGGGACGTCGGCGACTTTCTGGACCAGTTGAAGAATCTGGTCGATACGAAGCAGGGCGGAGAGGAAGGAAATCCGGAGGGATAGAAGATGTTCACGGGGATAACGGCCGCACTGGGCTCCATCCGGCGCCTGACGCGCCGGGGGGAGGACGCCCTTCTGGAGATCGAGACTTCCCTCGATCTGGAGGACGTGCGGATCGGCGACAGCATCGCCGTCAGCGGCGCCTGCCTGACGGTCACCGCAAAGGCGGGCCGGGTCTTCACGGCGGACGTGTCCGCGGAAACCCTTTCCCGAACGACCCTTAAGAACCTGAAAGCGGGCGAGCGGGTCAATCTGGAAAAGGCGCTGCGTGTCGGGGATCGCCTCGGAGGGCACATCGTCCTGGGCCACGTGGACGGGGTGGGTGAAATCGTGGAAAAGACCCTCCATTCCGGATCCCTCGTTTTCGGCTTCGAAACCGATCCGGGAATATGCCGATATGTCGTCTCCAAGGGATCCATCACGGTGGACGGCATCAGCCTGACCGTCAACCGCTGTGAAAAGAACCGGTTTTATGTTAACGTCATCCCGCACACGACAGCGGCGACAACGCTCGGTTTCAAAAAGACGGGGGATGAAGTCAATATCGAGACGGACATCCTGGCCCGGTATCTGGAAAAATGGGTTACCGGGGAGAAGGGAACCGGCGGCGCCACCACCATACCGGCAGACGGCCCCGGCGCGGGGGTCGATCTGGAGATGCTTGCCCGGCACGGATTTTTAAAATAGACAGAATACTCAGTGAAGGAGATAACATGGGCGTCAGCACCATCAAGGAAGCCATCGTCGATATCAAAAGCGGAAAAATGGTCATCCTTGTTGACGACGAGGATCGTGAAAACGAAGGGGATCTCTGCATGGCGGCCGAGTTCGTCACGCCGGATGCGATCAACTTCATGGCCCGCTACGGGCGGGGGCTGATCTGCCTCACACTGACCGAGGAAAACGCGGAGAAGCTCCGCCTGACGCCGATGGTTCGCGACAACCGTTCCTGTTTCGGAACCGCCTTTACGGTCTCCATCGAGGCAAAGCAGGGGGTCACCACCGGAATCTCGGCAGCGGATCGGGCAACGACGATCCGGGCGGCGATGGCCGACGATGCCAAACCGGAGGACCTGGTCAGCCCCGGCCATATCTTTCCGATCCGCGCCAAAAAGGGAGGGGTCCTGGTGCGGACCGGGCAGACGGAAGGTTCGGTCGATCTTGCCCGTCTTGCCGGCATGAAACCCGCCGGCGTCATCTGTGAGATCATGAAAGACGACGGGACGATGGCCCGGATGCCCGATCTGGAGATCTTCGCGGGGCAGTTCGGCATGAAGATCGTCACGATCAAGGATCTGATCGACTACCGGATGCAGCACGAATCCCTGATTCGCCGGGCGGCGACCGCAACCATCCCGACGCGATACGGGGGCGAGTTCAAGCTGATCGTCTATGAAAACGACGTGGACGATATGAAGCACGTGGCCCTGATCAAGGGCGACATCATGCCTGAAGAAGAGATCCTGGTCCGCGTCCACTCGGAGTGCCTGACTGGAGACGTCTTCGGCTCCGAACGATGCGACTGCGGCGACCAGCTCCAGCGGGCCATGAAGATGGTGGAAGAGGCCGGCAAGGGGGTGATTGTTTACATGCACCAGGAGGGCCGCGGGATCGGTCTCGTCAACAAGATCAAGGCCTACGAGCTCCAGGAGCAGGGGCAGGACACCGTGCAGGCGAACATATCGCTCGGCTTCAAGGAGGATCTCCGGGATTACGGAATCGGCGCTCAAATCCTCGCCGACGTCGGGGTGCGGAAGATGCGGCTCCTGACCAACAACCCGAAGAAGATCGTCGGCCTCGACGGATACGGCCTGACCGTCACCGAGCGGGTTCCGATCGAAATCCGGCCGAATGAAAGCAACATTCAGTACCTCCAGACCAAGAAACAAAAGATGGGACACATTCTGAAGGTATAGACCTGAAACAACCGATTTATGAGGAGCGACAGCCATGCCAAAAATCATCGAGGGAAAGATCATCGCGAAGGGGATGCGGTTCGGCATCGTCGCCAGCCGTTTCAATGATTTCATCAGCGGCCGTCTGATCGAGGGGGCCGTGGATGCCCTGACACGGGCGGGCGCCGATGAGAAGGATATCCAGATCGTCCGGGTGCCCGGCGCCTTCGAGTTGCCGCTCACGGCCAAAAAGATGGCAAAGAGCGGCCGCTGCGACGCCGTGATCTGTCTGGGCGCCGTCATCCGCGGCGCCACGCCCCACTTCGAGTATATCAGCGCCGAGGTCTCCAAGGGGATCGCCATGGTGGGGCTGGAGACCGAAGTGCCGGTGGCGTTCGGCGTGCTGACGACGGATACCATCGAACAGGCCATCGAAAGGGCAGGCGCCAAGTCGGGGAACAAGGGTTGGGACGCCGCCATGTCCGCCATCGAGATGGTCGATCTTTTCAAGAAACTGTAATCGAAAATTTTGCGTAAGACGTTCGTAGAACCGCGACTTGAAGCTGCGCGGTCATCGGATAACGCGGGTCAGTCGACCGACATCTGAGGGATGCATGCACCAGAGGCGAAAAGCAAGGGAGGTCACCCTTCAGGTTCTTTATGCGCTCGATGTCCAGGAGATCGGCCTGCAGGAGGCCATGGATCTCTTCTGGCGCAATTTCGACGCACCGGAAGAAGCCCGTAAGTTCTCATGGTCGCTGATCTCGGGAACCTGGAACAACCTGAAACAAATCGACGGCCTGATCAGCGGCAGTTCCGATAACTGGGCCATCGGGAGGATGTCCCGCGTGGACAAGAGCATCCTGCGAATGGCCGTTTACGAACTCCTGTTTTGTCTCGACATCCCCCCCAAGGTCACGCTGAACGAGGCCATCGACCTGGGAAAGGTTTACGGTTCCGAAAATTCGGGGGCGTTCATCAATGGCATTCTGGACGCCCTCTACGGACAACTGCGCAGGAAGGATGAGGATGAAGATCAGGATATCGGCGGCGACGCCGGACAATCTGAACCGTGACACCCTCATCCTGGGTTTCTTTTCCGACGAAAGGCCTCCCCGCGGATACTGCGGTCTGGTGGACTGGCGTCTCAACGGTGTGATCTCCACCGAGATGGCCGGGGGGAGGATTTCCGGCGATTATCTGGAGAAACTGCTCTATGCCTTCCCGAAACGGATTCGAATCTCCCGCATGCTTCTCTTCGGCATGGGGCCGCTTTCCGAACTGACCTGCGACAGACTCTACAGAGCCGGCTATGAGATGGCGCGGACCGTGAGCGGAATCCGGGCAAACGATCTGGCGCTTCCCATGCCGGCCGCCGGCCGGGGGCCTTTGAAACTCCCGAAGATGGCCGAAGCCACGATCACGGGCCTCTTCGACGGTTTCTCATGCAAACCGGAGGAGCTCTCCTCCATCCATCTGGAGATTCCGGCAAAGACGAACGAAGTGGATGAGATCAGGACGGGGTTTGACCTCTTCCGGCAGCGCATCGGGGCGGAGAAGTGCGAGATTGACCTGACAACAATGGAGTGATGAATGGATAACAGATACAACCCAACGGAGATTGAAGAGAGGTGGCAGAAGCACTGGGAAGCGAAGCAGGTCTTCAAGGTCACGGAGGACCCGACGAGACCCAAATACTACCTTCTTGAAATGTTCCCCTACCCTTCCGGCCGGATCCACATCGGCCATGTGCGGAACTATACGATCGGCGACGTCGTTGCCCGCTACAAGCGGATGAAGGGGTTCAACGTCCTCCATCCGATGGGATGGGACGCCTTCGGCATGCCGGCGGAGAACGCCGCGATCGAACGGGGCGTCCACCCCTCCGTCTGGACCCATGAAAACATCGATAACATGAAGCTCCAGCTCAAGCGGATGGGCTTCAGCTACGACTGGGACCGGGAGTTGGCGACCTGCGAACCCGAATATTACCGATGGGAACAACTCTTCTTCCTGTGGATGTACGAAAAGGGGCTCGCCTACAAGAAGAACTCCACGGTGAACTGGTGCCCCAAGTGCGAGACGGTCCTTGCCAACGAGCAGGTGGAGGCGGGGCTCTGCTGGCGTTGCGGCTCGGAGGTCGATGAGCAGTTTCTCAACCAGTGGTTCTTCCGGATCACCGCCTACGTCGATGAGCTGCTCGAATTTTGCGACAAACTCCCCGGCTGGCCTGAACGGGTCCTGACGATGCAGAGGAACTGGATCGGCAAGAGCCACGGTTGCGAGGCCACATTCCCGATGGCCGAAGGAACCGGCGCGATCCAGGTCTTCACCACGCGCCAGGACACGATCTTCGGCGCCACCTTCATGCTCGTCGCAGCCGAGCACCCCCTCGTCATGGAACTGGCCGGAGGAAAGGCCTGTGAGGGAGCGGTCCGTGAATTCGTGGAGAAGGTCCGGAAGCAGGACAAGAAGATGCGGACCTCCGAATACTATGAGAAGGAGGGCGTCTTCCTCGACACCTGCTGCCTGAATCCCGTCACGGGGAAAGAGATGCCGATCTATGCGGCGAACTTCGTCCTCGCCGACTACGGCACCGGCTGCGTCATGGCGGTTCCCACCCACGATCAGCGCGACTTCGAGTTTGCGAAGAAATTCGACCTGCCGCTCATCGTCGTCATCCAGCCCCCGGGCCGGGCGCTGGACCCCCGGACGATGACCGAGGCCTACACGGATGAGGGCATCCTCGTCAACTCCGGCCCCTTCGACGGCATGGAAAATCGCAAGGCCCTCGACGCGATCGCCGACCATCTGGCGTCGCTCGGCCGGGGAAAGAAAACAGTCCAGTACCGTCTGCGCGACTGGGGAATCTCCCGCCAGCGCTATTGGGGCACCCCCATCCCGATGATCCTCTGCGAGGCGTGCGGAACGGTTCCGGTTCCGGAGAAAGACCTCCCGGTCATCCTTCCCCGGGACGTGGAACTCACGGGCGAAGGCGGCTCGCCGCTCGCCCGGCACAAGGCCTTCGTGGAGACGACGTGCCCCTGCTGCGGGAAACCGGCCCGGCGCGAGACGGATACAATGGACACCTTCGTCGAGTCCTCCTGGTACTTCGACCGCTTCTGCTCGGCCCACCACGACGTGACGCCGGGGCTCGACCGGAAGAAGCTGGATTACTGGATGCCCGTGGACCAGTACATCGGCGGCATCGAACACGCCATCCTCCACCTCCTCTATGCGCGGTTCTATACGAAGATGCTTCGGGATTTCGGATTGCTCGGCGTGGATGAACCGTTCACCAACCTCCTTACGCAGGGAATGGTCTGCAAGGAGACGATGCGCTGTGCGCAACACGGCTATTGCTTCCCGGATGAGGTCAGGGAGGGAAAATGCACGCGGTGCGGCGGAGAGGTCCGGATCGGAAAGACGGAAAAGATGTCCAAGTCGCTAAAGAACGTCGTGGACCCGGACTATCTGATCCGGGCCTACGGGGCCGACACGGCGCGCGCCTTCTGTCTCTTCACCGCCCCGCCGGAAAAGGATCTCGAGTGGAACGACCAGGGGGTCGAAGGCTCTTTCCGTTTCCTGTGCCGGACCTGGCGGATCATCCTCGATTACCTGGAGGAGATCCGGGAGGTGGAGCCCTTCGCGGGCAGGGAGGCGCTGGAGGGGGATCTCAAGGCCCTGCGGAGGAAGACGCA
>JAHFBU010000278.1:503-2467 GCA_023249795.1 Syntrophaceae bacterium | reverse complement strand
CTGTCCCTCCGGATCGGCTATCAGTCTACTGTTGTATGGCTTTGCCCACTTGTTTTTCCACAGGTCGGTCCATACCTTGTGAAACTTTATCTGCTCCGGTGTTCTGAAATGGGGGTTGATGTATTCTCCCTGGGTGATATTGATCAGGCCTTTTGAACCTTCGATGCCCAGTTCCGAAAGCATAGCCGGATCGTCCATGATTCTGTTGGCAAAGGGAATCGTGATCCCGGATTGTCTCGCCTGTTTAAGGAGGTTGCTGAGGTCGGGAATCCAGTCGCCCGTATAAACGGCTTCGGCCCCGGAGGCTTTGATCTTGGTCAAATAAGGGGCAAAGTCCGTCAGAAAGAGTTTATGGTAATCCTCACCGACAATCTGCGCTTCCGGATAATATTCTTTGAGGCCCTGCTTGAAGCCTTCCGCCATGCCGTGACCGAAGGAATAGTCCTGACAGAGGATATAGAATTTTTTCTCTTTTTTTCGGATCTGCCCGAAATAATACCCGATGCCGCGGCCGAGCGCTGAGGTGTCATACGTGGTCATGAAGGTGTAGCGGTTGAACTGCGTGGCATCCATGAGATCGTCGGACAGGGCGGCGAAGTTGTGGACGATGGTCTTGTATTTGTTGCCGACCTCCATCATGACTTTCATCAGGTTGCTGCCGGCCGTGCCGAACAGGACGTGAACCTTTTCCTGGAGAATCATCCGTTCGCAGACCTTCTTGGCCTGGTCGGGTTTGGACATGTGATCGGCCTTGATCACTTGAATCAGCTTCTTTTTACCGTCCACCCAGATGCCGCCCCGCTTGTTGATATCATGGGCCACCCATTGGACATAAAGAAAAGTCATTTCCCCGTTCAACGCCGCCGGTCCCGAAAAGGGCATCACCACCGCAATCTTGATCGTATCCCCCGTGGGAATGACCGGATTGTTTGGATCAAAATCGGACATATCCGACATCTTCTTCGCGTCAAAGAACGCATTAAAGGCTTCGGCTTTGACCACATTACTTTTTTTGTCTGCTTTGGCCGCATTGACCACGGATGGGACGAAACCCATAAACAGCAAAAAAGAAACCGCGCATACAGAAATAATAATCTTTTTTAGCATTGATTTCATGTAAATCTCCCTCCTCCTTTTTTTAATTACCGGATCCGGGATCCGGAATCTAAAGCATCTGTTTCGCTGCTGCTGAAACAATACACCCGCTTCCGTCATTTCCTTGCTTAAACCCTCTGAATAGCACGTCCGTGCGAAAATTCCTTTTCTGTATGCCTGCCGCTTCCGATGCCTGCCGCCCATCAGCGGGAGCTTTGGCGATGCTCCCGCTGATGATCAGAGTTCAAGATGCTTCTTTTTGCCTTTTTAGGCAAATAATATTATTCGCCCCAGTCGCTCTTGCCCTTACAGCGGTCCAGCTTCTGATCCATCAAGGGCAGAACCTTCGCGGCCGGAATCAAGTGACCCGGCCCATAATACGAGCATCCCTCATACCAGTAATAGGGCGGTATATTGAAATGCATTTTCTGCTCTTTCGGGGGAACCAACTCGAACACATACATGTCCTGAATCGCCTTGTGATCGCACGCTCTCATTTTGACGATCTTGCCGTTGGCCTGGCGGAAGGTATCGCCTTCCCAGACGCTCACAATCTTATCCGCGTCCGTGCTCTTGGCCCGCTCGATCACACTGAGGGTCCAATAGGCATACATCATATAAGCCTGGAGATTTCCGCCCGCATGCTCGAAGAGATGGCTGTTGTAAGGCGCTTTTTTCCATTTCTTCCACTGGTCGTTCCAGGCCTTGTAAAATTTGATCTGAGCGGGATTTGTGAAGCGGGGGAACGATTCAGCCTGATCAATGTTGACGATTCCCTTCGTTCCCTCAATACCGACATCATGCAGTTCGTTGGGCTCGTTCATAAAAACATCGGCGACGGGAATGTTAATGCCCATCTGCCTCGCCTG
>JAHFBU010000278.1:0-493 GCA_023249795.1 Syntrophaceae bacterium | reverse complement strand
GCCTCAGGGAAGTATTCTTTCAAACCCTTCTTGAATCCGTCGGCTATCCCCCGGCCGAAAGAATAATCCTGGCACAGAATATAGAATTTCTTCTCTTTCTTCCGGATCTGGCCATAAAAATAAGCCAGTCCGCGCCCGACCTGCTCGGTGGAAAATGAGGGCATGAATGAGTAGCGTCCGAAATTCGTGGCATCCATCAGATCGTCGGAAACCGCCCCTTCATTCACGGCGATCACCTTGTACTTATTGGCAACCTCGTTAATGATCTTCATCATGTTGCTTCCGGAAGTGCCCATCAGGATGTGGACTTTTTCCTGCAAGACCATGCGCTCGCAAATCTTCTTGCATTGATCCGCTTTCGACATGTGGTCCGCCTTGATGACCGTGATCAGCTTCTTCTTGCCGTCTACCCAGATGCCGCCGCGCTTGTTAATGTCGTGAACCGCAAACATGATGGGCGCAATATGGAGTTGTCCGTTCAGGGCGCCCGGTC
>JAHFBU010000044.1 GCA_023249795.1 Syntrophaceae bacterium | reverse complement strand
ATTTGATCTCCGAGGTGATCCGCTACGGCAGGGCCGGCGGCGCCCTGGCCCGCACGCTCTCCTTTGACGTCATTCATGCGCACGACTGGATGACCGTGCCCGCCGCCCTCTTCGCCCGCCGGATCAGCGGCCGGCCGCTCGTTCTCCACATCCACTCCCTTGAATACGACCGGAGCGGCGGGAATGTGAACGCGGAGATCCTGGAAATTGAACGGGAGGGGATGGAAAAGGCCGACCGGATTATCGCCGTCAGCCACCGGACGAAGCGGATGATCGCCGAACGCTTCGCGATCCCCCCGGATAAAATTTCCGTCGTTTACAACGCCGTCTCGCAAGAGGAGGCGCGGCAAATCTACCACACCGAAAGACGGGCAACGCCAAGGGAGCGGAAGGTCGTCCTTTTTCTCGGCCGGATCACCTTCCAGAAGGGACCGGATTACTTCATCGAGGCGGCGGCCCAGGTTCTCCGTGTCCTTCCCGATGTCACCTTCGTGATGGCCGGCGCGGGAGACATGATGGAGCGGATGATCGAACGCGTGGGGGAGCTGGGGATTGGAGACCGTTTCCATTTCACCGGATTCCTCCAGGGCGAGGAGATCGAGCGGATCTTCTCGCTGAGCGACCTCTACGTCATGCCGAGCGTTTCCGAACCGTTCGGCATCGCGCCCCTCGAGGCGATGATGTACGACGTCCCGGTGATCCTTTCCCGTCAATCCGGCGCCTCCGAAATCCTGCAACATGCCCTGAAGATCGATTTCTGGGATATCCGGGAAATCGCCGCCAAGATCATCGCCGTCCTGAAGCACCCCGCCCTGGCCGGCGCGATGGCGGAGAAGGCTCGCGAAGAGCTTCGGAAGATCCGCTGGGAAACCGCCGCGGAGCGGATCGCGGCGATCTACCGAGAGGCGGTCCCCTCCGCCGGAACCAAAACGGGGACAGATTTGAAATCTCTTCGCGTCGCAAGCAGGAAGCGCGGAACATAATCAATGCCGAGCGTCTGCCTCTACTTTCAGGTCCATCAGCCCTGCCGTCTGCGGCGGTACTCCTTCTTTGACGTGGGCCGTCTGCATGACTATGAGGACCATGCCGAGAACCGCCGGATACTGGACCGCGTCGCGGAGAAATGCTACCTTCCGGCCGGCGAACTCCTGCTTCAGTTGATCGGGGAATATGGCGGCGCGTTCCGGGTCGCCTTCTCCATCTCCGGCATCGTTCTCGACCAGATTGAGCGGCATCGGCCGGATGTCCTGGAGGGCTTTCAGCGTTTGGGTGCGACGGGATGCGTCGAGTTCCTCAACGAGACCGACAGCCACTCTCTGGCGTTTCTCTTCTCGCCGCGGGAATTCCGGGAGCAGGTTCGTTGCCACCGGGAGCGGGTCCGGTCCCTCTTCGGACAGGAGGGGCGAACCTTCCGCCATACGGAGCTGATCTTCAACAACGCCCTCGCGGCGGCGGTCGAAAAGATGGGCTACAGGGCGATCCTGGCCGAGGGAACTGAAAAAATCCTCGGCGGGCGGAGCCCCAACCTGGTGTATCGTCCGGCGGGCTGCAGGAAGATGAAGCTGCTCCTGCGGAACTACCCCCTTTCGGACGACGTGGCCTTCCGCTTCTCCGACCGGAACTGGGCCGAATACCCTCTCACGGCGTCAAAATACGCCCACTGGCTCCATCGGATCCGGCGGGAGGAGGCGGTCGTCAACCTCTTCATGGATTACGAGACCCTGGGTGAACACCAGTGGCGCGAAACGGGGATCTTCGGCTTCCTGCGGGCGCTCCCGGGAGAGATCCTCCGTCATCCCGATTTCTGCTTCCGGACGCCGGCGGAAGCGGCCGAAGCCGGCGAGGCGGCCGGGGGTGAATTCGACTGCCCCGATTTTATCTCCTGGGCGGACGAGGAGCGGGACACGACGGCCTGGCTCGGCAACGCGATGCAGCAGGATGCCGCACGCGCGCTCTACGATCTTGAGTCCGCCGTCCGCGGCCGGAAGGATGAGAAGCTCTTCCGGACATGGCGGATGCTCCAGACGTCCGACCACTTTTACTACATGTGCACGAAATGGTTTTCCGACGGGGATGTCCACCGCTACTTCAACCCGTATGAGTCGCCCTATGAGGCGTACATCAACTACATGAACATCCTCGACGATTTTTCGCAATCGCTGAAAAAGAGGAACAAAGGAGAGACAAGATGACGGAAACAAACCATTGCCTTTTCGAGGTGAGCTGGGAGGTCTGCAACAAGGTCGGCGGGATCTACACGGTCATCCAAAGCAAGATCCCCGAGGCGACCCGGATTTTCGGAGAAAACTATTTTCTCCTCGGCCCCGACCTCAAGACGAACCTCGATTTCGAGGAAACGGACGAGGAGGTCTGGGACCGGATCCGTGAAGGGGTGGCGATCAAGGAGATCCCCTGCCGATTCGGCCGCTGGAAGGTTCCCGGAGAACCCAAAGCGATTCTGGTCGGCTTCGGGAAGAAGTACGACAAGGACCAACTCCTTTTCAGACTCTGGGAGGAGTACGGCGTCGATTCCATCGCCGGGGGCTGGGATTATGTGGAGCCGGTCATGTTCAGCTCCGCCTGCGGCGAGGTGATCGAGACGATCCACAACCTCTTCGTGCGCCCGCGGGAGATGAGAAGCGTTGCGCAATTTCACGAATGGATGACCGGAGCGGGGCTGCTCTGCCTGAAAACGCGGGTTCCGGAAATCGGCACGGTTTTTACGACGCACGCGACGATGCTCGGAAGGGCCTTGGCCGGTTCGGGAATGGATATCTATACGGCGATGGAACACATCTCGCCCCAGCGGGAGGCCGGCGCCCACAATATCACGGCCAAATGCTCGATGGAGACGGCATCGGCCCGCGAGGCGGACTGCTTCACGACGGTGAGCGAAATCACCGCTTCGGAGGCGAAGAGTTTCCTCGGCCGGGCGCCGGACCTGATCACCCCGAACGGCCTCGATATGGAGCACATCCCTGACCTCGCCGCGGACCGTTCGGCAGCCCTGAAGTCCCGGAAGAAACTTCTTTCGGCCGCCGGGCGTTTCCTCCGCCGGGATTTCCCCGCCGACGCACGGATCGTGCTCATCTCGGGGCGCTACGAATACCACAACAAGGGCATTGACGTCTTTCTCGAAGCCCTCGGACGTCTGAACGCCGAACAGGTCCCGGGCGAAACCGTTCTCGCCCTCCTCTTCGTCCTCGGAGGATACACGGACCTGATCCCCTCCCTCCAGAGCGACACGGCCAAGCCGGACCCGGGAAATCCGCCGATCGCCACCCACCGCCTTCAGAATGAGGCTTCCGACCCCATCCTGCGGGCCTGCGACCGCCTTGGCCTCCGGAACCTCCCCCAGAACCGGGTTCAGGTCATCTTCAGTCCCGTCTATTTGAACGGTCATGACGGTCTGATCGATATGACCTATTACGAGGCCCTGGCCGGATGCGATCTCGGGGCCTTTCCCTCCTACTACGAGCCCTGGGGATATACCCCCCTGGAAAGCGCGGCCCACGCCGTTCCGACCATCACGACCGATCAGGCCGGCTTTGGCCTCTGGGCGCAGCAGGTGGAGGGGGAGTGCGGCGGAATCATACTTCTGAAACACCTGGGTCAGCCCATCGAGGCGATCACGGACAACCTCCACGACATCTTCCGGACCTTTCTTGCCATGAATGAGGAGAGGGTGCAGTGCATGCGGGTCGACGCGCGCGCCGTCGCCAGCCGCGCAAACTGGAAGGAGTTCTACCGGAGCTACAGCGAGGCCTATGAACGCGCCCTTTCGGCCGCCGCGGCTCGCACCGAGAAGACCGCCGTCAAGGACCTCAAGTCGGAACAGAGACATACCTTCGCCGGGGCGGTCTCCGTCCAGCCCCATTTCCGGACGGTCACGGCGGTGGCCAACCTCCCCGAAAAGATCTCCCGCCTCCGGGAACTGGCCAACAACATCTGGTGGGCCTGGAACCCCAACGCCCGCCACCTTTTCTCCTCCCTTGATCCGAAGGTCTGGGCCCGGATGGGCAACAACCCCGCCCGGATGCTGGAGACGGTCTCCCCCGAGCGCCTTCTCGAAGCCTCGGAAAATGCCAGCTACATGAACCTTTATACACAGATTACGCAGCAGTTCGACGACTATATGGGCGACCGCACCCCCTCCCCGTTGATCGGACCGCCGGACGGCCTGAAATGGTCGTCGCCGATCGCCTACTTCTCGACCGAATACGGTCTCCACGAATGCCTGCCCATATACTCCGGCGGCCTCGGCACCCTCTCCGGGGATCACCTCAAGACGGCGAGCGACCTGAACATCCCCCTCGTCGGCGTCGGCCTTCTCTACAAGAACGGATTTTTCAAGCAGGTCATCGACAAAAACGGAGCGCAGACAGAGGAGTACCCGGAAAACGATTTTGCCGGCATGCCGCTGCAGATCGTCCAGGATGACCGGGGCGGCGCGGTGCAGATCTCCCTGGAGCTGCCGGGACGGACGCTTTTTGCCAACATCTGGGAGATCCGTGTCGGGCGCGTCTCCCTTCACCTTCTCGACACGGACGTTCCGCGGAACACCCCCCAGGACCGGAAGATCACGGGACGCCTCTACAGCGCCGATCCCCGGACACGGATCGAGCAGGAGATCCTTCTCGGGATGGGTGGGGTCCGCCTCCTCAGGAAGCTGGGGATCCGTCCCCGCGTTTACCACATTAACGAAGGGCACTCGGCCTTTCTTCTGTTTGAACGCATCGGCTCGCTGATGACGGAAGAGGGGCTCTCCTTCGACGAGGCGAGCGAGGTTGTGCGCGGAAGCACCGTCTTTACGACCCACACGCCTGTGGAGGCGGGCAACGAACGGTTCAGCAGCGAGCTGATCGAACACTACTTCGCTCATTTCGTAAAATGGACGGGAATATCCTGGTCGCAGTTCTGGGAATTGGGACGCAAGGAAAGCGGCGAAGGGAAACCCTTCTTCATGACGATCCTGGCCCTCAAGATGGCCCACAAAAGCAACGCGGTGAGCCGTCTCCACGGTCAGGTCTCCCGGCGTATGTGGCGGGAGGTCTGGAAGGGGTATGACGAATCGGACATTCCGATCGGCCATATCACCAACGGCGCCCACACCCTCTCCTACATCTCTCCCCGGATGAAGGCCCTGCTGGACACCTACCTCGGCATGGACTGGGACCGTCACATCAGCGATCCGGCGCGCTGGAAGCGTATCCAGGATATCCCCGACACCCTCCTGTGGCGGACGCGTTTCGAACTCAAGCAGAAGTTGATCGACCTCCTGCGGGACGACCTCTCCCACAACTGGATGAAATACGATTACACGAAGACCTGGCGGGAGGAGCTTTTCGCGAAGATCAACCCGGCGGCTCTGATGATCGGTTTTGCCCGGCGCTTCGTCCCCTACAAGAGGGCCGACATGCTTCTGTCCGATCTCGGCCGGCTGGACCGGATACTGAACCATCCGACCCGGCCTGTCCACATCGTCTTCGCCGGCAAGGCGCATCCGAACGACAACATGGGGAAAGAGCTGATCAAGAAGGTTGTCTCCCTCTGCAAGGACGAGCGGTTCCGCGGAAAGATCTTCTTCGTCGAGGGGTACGACATCCGGATCGCCCGCCACCTCGTTCAGGGGGTGGATGTCTGGCTGAACACCCCCCTACGGCCGCTGGAGGCCAGCGGCACCAGCGGCGAGAAGGTTGTCGCCAATGGCGTTCTCAACCTCAGCATCTCCGACGGGTGGTGGGTGGAAGGATATGACGGGACGAACGGCTGGACGATCGGCCCTGTCGTTCAGACATATGGCGAGGAGCCGGACAACTCCGATGAAGAAGATGCCCAGTCTCTCTTTGCGCTTCTGGAAAACAGCGTAATCCCGCTCTTCTATGAGCGTGAAATGTCGGGTCTGCCCGAAAAGTGGATCGCCATGATCAAGCGCTCCATGCAGACGCTGGTCCCCCGCTTCAACACGGAACGGATGCTCGTCGATTACTACCACGACCTTTACCTCCCCACGGCGAAGCGGGAACACGAACTCTACAAGGATTCCTTCCGGATGGCCAGGGAACTGGCGGACTGGAAGAAAAAGATCCCGATGCGCTTCTCCTCACTGCGGCTTCTGGACGTCAGCATCGAGGGAATCCGCGGCGAAACGATTCTCGTGGAGCGGCCGTTCGAGATCAGCGCCCGTATCGATCCGGGAAAGCTGGAACCGAAAGAGGTGCTCGTCGAGCTGGTTATCGGGAAAAAGGATGGAAACGGCTTCACGGAGACGCCGGAGTGTATCTCCCTCCGGCCGGGCGCCAAAGGAAAGGACGGCACCATCACCTTCTCCGTCTCTTACACGGTCCGGAAGAACGGCGCCTACGCCTACGGCATCCGCGTTCTTCCGTTCCATCCGAATCTGGCGACCAAGCAGGAGACGGGGCTGGTCTACTGGGGGTAGAAGAGGGGCGGCATGACGAGGGCATCAACGATCATTCCCAGTCGAAAGGTTGTTCCCGCGCGAAGTCCGGGTTGAGCGCCCGGTCGTCGACCTCCTGGGTATAGAGTTCCTCGAAGCCGAGGTCGAGCGCGGCGTTGACCACCTGTTCGTACTCACCCTTTGTCACCCGCCGCCCGAGGAGGGGATGTCCCGCCATGGCAGGGATCGGCGTGTACTGTGACATCAGACTCAGCGGAATCAACGGGGAGATCTCCCGGATCAGCTTCAGCGCGGCGATGCTGTTGTCCGTCCTGCCCGGCATGACGAGGTGGCGGACGAGGATCCCCCGCCGGGCGACGCCGTCCTCAATGGCGAGTTCTTCTCCGACCTGACGGACCATCTCCCGGAGGGAATTCAAGGCGTGGCGCGGGTAGTCAGCCACACCGGAGAATTGCATTCCCACGTCATCCAGGCCATATTTGAAGTCGGGCAGATAGATCTCGACCATCCCGTCGATCAGCCGGAGGATCTCCTTCCTCTCATAACCGCCGCAGTTGAAGACAAAGGGGATGCGCATCCCCCTTCCCCGTGCAATTTGAAGCGCCTCGATGATCCCGGCCAGGTGGGGGGTCGGCGTGACCGGTTCGATGTTGTGGCATCCTTGGGCTTCGAGGTCCATCATGATCGCGGCGAGCGCCTCGGCGCTGACCGGCTCTCCGGCCGGGGAATGGCTGATCTGGTAATTTTGGCAGTAGATGCACTTCAGGTTGCAGGAGGCAAAGAAGATCGTACCCGCGCCGCGGCTTCCGGAAAGAGGCGGCTCCTCGCCGTGATGGGGAAGCGCGCTGCCGATGACCATCCGGGCGTCAAGACGGCAGAATCCCTGGACGCCCGAGGTCCGGTCAACCCTGCACAGCCGCGGGCAGAGAACACAGCGCTTCAGGAGCCTCTTCAGAGATTTGATCCGGCGGGCGATTTCAGGGTCCTGCATCCAAAGACCTCTCCCAGCGCCGACATCCGGGGACAGGTTTGAAATCTGTCCCCGATCTTCCGGCGTTTTAGATCCTTTCCACCGCATCCTGCAGACGGCCGGCGGCGATCATCTCCAGAAATTCCTCGCCGAGCGGGGCGGACAGCTCGACCGCCCGACGCCAGTTTGCAATCCGCGTTGCCGGATCGTCGATGAAGGTCTCGAAATCGCCGCGATCCGGGATCCGGCCATTCGGGAGGCTCTCCACAAAGCTCTCCGACGGATAGACCATGACAACGGAATCGAGGAACGCCTCCGGCGGGCGGCGCTTCTTGAGCCTCTTGTCCATCCAGCCGGGGGTGATCCGCTCCTGGTGGTGAAAAAAGAGGGTCAACCCGCCGCTTCGCGTCCCGTAATCCTGGTTGATATGATAGTCGGTCAACCCACCGTCCCGGTAATTACCATCCGGAGCGCCGAAGATATCCCGCACGCCGGCAATAGCCAGGGGGATCGCGCCGGAGGCCATCAATGCGGCCTTGAAATTGATTTCGGAAAGCGGGAAATAGCGGCCGCGGAACCCCTTCCGCAGGCAGAAATCAGGCGGTTGGACGCCGTAATAGAAGATAATGCGTTCGAACAAACGGTGAATCAGCGCCGGATGAAGGGCATTGGCCATGAAGGCGAGCATGAAGCCCGTCTTCTGCACCCAGGGCCGTTCGGAGGCCATGAGATATTCAGCGCGGGCGGTGATGATCGCCAGGCGGTAGGGCTTGCAGGCCAGCGCAAAGGGAAGGGCGTCGTCATCGATATAGCGGTTGAGGATCGCGACCATGGACTGAAGGATTGTCTCCGGGGTATCATCCTTCCCATAGGTGGCCGTAATGTACGCCTCCATCAGGCCGCGGTAGCTTTTCTCCGCCTCCGGCTGCATCCAGGCCGCAAAGCGTAAAGCCCCGGCCGATGAGCCGACCAGCCAGACCGGCTGTCGCCTGCCGAGCAGCCCCTCCCGGAGGAGGGTTAGATCGAAGCCGCTTGCGATCAGCCAGCGGGGTCCGCCGGCCGGTCCGAAGTAGGTCGCGACCCGGTCCAGGTTGAAACCACCCGCACGGATCAGTTCATATGCCTGTTTTCCCGCCCTGACGCGGATGTTTTCCCTGCTCATGCTTGACCAATCTCCATCAATGCCAAATGGCCAAATAGCCTTGACATGGCCCGGGGCGTCTTGTACATTACGATCACCTTCAGGCGTGATGGGCGGTTTTATACGAATGGCGCCGGAATTGTCAATGTCTAAACAGGACAGGATAATATAGTCCGGAAGCTTTGAGTCCTCGGACGGCTTCGTCAAAAGGAAACGAAAATCATGACGACCATAGCATCACAGATGATGGCGATGGGCCGGCGGGCGAGACAGGCATCGGCCGCCCTCGCCCGAACCTCCGCCGATGTCAAGAACCGGGCTCTTGCCGTAATGGCGGAAGCCCTTGTCAACAATGCGGATCTCCTGATCCGGGAAAACGAAAAGGATCTCGCCCAGGCGCGTGATATCGGCCTCTCCCCGGCCATGATCGACCGCCTGACGCTCACGGAGGCGACCATCGCGGGAATCGCGCGGGGACTTATCGAGGTGGCCGCCCTGCCCGACCCCGTCGGCAAGATCACCTCCATGTGGCGGCGGCCGAACGGTCTTCTTGTCGGCCGGATGCGCATCCCCCTCGGCGTCATCGGCATCATCTACGAATCCCGCCCGAACGTCACGGCGGACGCGGCGGCCCTCTGCCTGAAATCGGGGAACGCCGTCATTCTCCGCGGCGGCTCGGAGGCGATCCATTCCAACCTTGCCATCGC
>JAHFBU010000043.1 GCA_023249795.1 Syntrophaceae bacterium | reverse complement strand
AACCACCTGGGGGGAACTTCCAAACGCCATCAGCAGAAGCGCCCCGTTGATCACCACGGTCTCGATGTAGAGCAGGGCAGCGAACCGCGCCCCCTTGAGGCCAGCCCCGCCTCCCCCTTTGGCGTCTCTCTTCAGCAACACCCCCCAAACGCCCAGCCAGAGGGCCAGCAGCAGGGAGAGCCACGGCTGCATCCCGAAGAGATTGGGAAACGATGTGGCAGCGTCGATTCGGCTGAACCCTGTCAGCAGCACCGCTCCCAGAATCAGATGGGCGAAGGCGACCAGGAGGAAATAGACGCCCAACTCGTCCCGGCCCGCCCGCAAAGCCCGAACCGGGTCCAGCGGGGAGACGCGGGGCGCGGAAAGTGCGCTCCAGGCGCGTTCCAATACCCCTTCTTCTTTCATGACCGCCTTCATCACCCGCGCCGTAAAATCTTCCGGCGGCCGGACGGCGGGCACTGACTTGATGAGGTCAATCATTTCCTTTGCATTGTCCATAGACTCTTTCCCCATCCGCAAAGAACGGTCCCTGTATAATCCATATACAATCGGTATCCGAAAAAGTCACAACCCGGATCTACAGATTTGCGTGCACCTTCAGGAAGAGCTCCAGCTCCTGGGCGATCCGGGCCCGGATGTCGGTGACGCCGCCATTGCCCATGCCAGATGTAAGCCAGATCAGCTTGAGTTTCTCGGCAAGGGCTCCGGGTTTCTCCTCCTCCTTTATGATGCTGATCGTCACATTGAACTGGTAAAGACCGCCCTCCGCCTTCGTCGCGTCGATAGTGACGTTCAGTGACGGCTTCGCGGGAACCTTTCGCCAATCCTCTTCGGTCAGGCTATGGATGCCGTTCTTTTCCAGCGTTGCCTCGATCTCCTGCCGAACCGCCTCCCGGGTCAGCCCCGCCTTCTCCAACTCCGGGATCAGCGGGTCGACGACAACACGGAACGACTTGATGCTTCTCATCTCTTCCCCGTAGATCAAGTTTGTGACAGTCACCTTGACCTTCGTGAACACATCCAGTTTAACGATCAGGAAAACGGCAATCAGTAAGATGACCAGGGAAACCAGCGTCCGGTTGCTCATAATGCCCTCCTTTGGACAGCGATGGATTTCCGCTTTCGCGGAAATGACAAAAAAAGGACAGCAGGCGTTTACGTTCGCATTGTAGACTTAACAGGCAAGGGAGTCAAATGACCAATCTACATGCTTGCAGAAGAGACTGACTTCGCCATGCTTGCCTTATCCATTTGAAATGAAGTGGCCTTGGCCGTCGGGATTGATTTGTGAGGCGGATGAGGTTGCCAACCGGCAACGGCCATAAGCACCGCGAAACCCACGATGAAGGCGACGGTCACGTGCCACCCGTGTTTGAGGTATTGAGGGACGGATCTTATTTCAGGAAATTGGTTGGACAGGGCCACACCGGCTGACGAGCCGAACCAGATCATCGACCCGCCGAAACCGACCGTGTAGGCGAGCATGCCCCAATCGTAGCCGCCCTGCAGCAGGCAGAGTTTGGTCAGCGGGATGTTGTCGAACACGGCCGACACGAAGCCGAGTCCGCAGGTCGTCATCCAGCAGGCGGTCGGCAGCAGCTCGACGGGCATCAGAGACGCGCAAAGAACCAGCGATACGAGAAAAACCGTTCCCTGCCAGGATTTTCTGAATTCGGACCATGGTGTTTTACGGAAGGCCGTCCCAATAAGAATAGCCACCCACACCCCGATGGCCGGAAAATCCATCGCCCAGTTCGTCACAATCGCCAGCGCCAGAATCAGGACCACGATGAGGAGTCTCCCGAGATCCAATCGGATACCGGGCGCCGCGTCGCTCTGGATGGGCTGATATCGGTGCTGCTGATAGGCCCCGATAAAACCAAAAACAAGGAATGCGCCCGCGGACCCCCAAAAGGCATGAAGAACGTCCACCGGAGAAACGCCGTCAATCCACATGAGCGTCGTCGTGGTATCCCCCACGACGCTGGGCGCCCCGCCGGCGTTCGATGCAGCGATGATCGCGGCCAGATAACCGATATGGACCCGGCCCTGGAATACGGCGAGTGCAATGGTTCCGCCGATCATGGCGGCCGCGATATTATCGAGAAAGCTCGATACGACCATGACGAAAAAAAGAAGCGCCACCGCCCCCCAGTATCCGTCCGGAATATAATTCGGAAGTAGCTCAGGGACTTTGGACTCCTCAAAGTGTTTCGCCAGGATCGCAAAACCGAACAGAAGCCCCGTGATGTTGACCAATGTCCGCCATTCCCCTTCATGGCCGTGTCCGCCGACGATGTGCGCGAAAAGAGAAAAGTCAGGGATAAACAGCCATTTAAAAATCAAAACCGACAGCAATCCGCTCAGGGCCACATACATGGTTTTTGTATGGAACAGGGCCACCCCGACCAGCGTAAGGGCAAAAATGACAAACTCAAGGCGGATGGGGCCTATGTGCGGAATCATACTCACCTCTTCAGTTTAACGGTTCATTGGCATGAGGTTCAAGATGCGCTCTGAAAACATCTCAACGAATGCAGTCGTGGCCGGATATTCAATAGTTACAATAACCGGTCGCACACGGGTCGGACACTACGACAGGCGGCAGGGTTTGTCAAGAAGAAGGAGATTTCTACACGCGGATCGATCTCACCGGGGAAAGGCAAGGGGAGAAGATCCGCTCCGCGATTCGTAGATCCGGGCTAAAAATAAAACCGCCGCCCTGAAGAAGGAAGGCGGCGGTTTTCGGCGACCGTGTAATTCTGACCACTACAGGCCCAAATCAGACGAGTTCCTGTTTTAGCAAATCCGTCCGGGCGTCGTTCGTTATCTGTCTTTGGAGGAGCTCCGTAACTGGGGAAATCCCGAGAGCGATCGTCCGCCGCTCCGGCGTCCCGATGGGCGCGCCGCCCCCCGCCGGGAATCGCCTCCTCTTTTCACCGGGGCATATGGCGAAACGGGCGCCGGTCTTCCCTGCCGTCCGAAACTCCTCGGGCGTTCGGATTCCCCGCCGCCTGCGGGCGCCGGCAGGTTGTAATCAAAATCCTTCAGCGTGCGCCTTTCGATTCTCTCTCCGAGGACATGTTCGATGTCCCCCACAAAAGAACCGTCCTGCGGCGTCACAAAGGTGAAGGCGTCTCCGGTCTTCGCGGCGCGGCCTGTGCGGCCGATCCGGTGTGTATAGGCGTCGACCGTGCTGGGCATGTCGTAGTTGATCACATGGGATATCCCGGAGACATCGATCCCCCGGGCGGCGATGTCGGTGGCTACCAGGATCTGATATCTTCCTTCACGAAAGCCGTTGAGCGCATCCTGGCGCCTGTTCTGCGAAAGGTTGCCCTGCAATGACGCAACCGACAAACCGGCCCGTTTCATCTGCTCGGCAACGCGCGTCGTGCGGTGCTTCGTGCGCGTGAAGACGAGGACCGATTCCGTGTCCGTGCGGTCGAGCAGCTTCATCAGCAGGGCCGTCTTGAGGTGCGACGCCACGGGGAAGACCGCGTGGGAAACAGAGGCCACGGGAACACCCGCGCCGACCCGGATGGTCACCGGATCGCGGAGGATATCCCCGGCCAGGGCCCGGATGTCGTCCGGCATCGTGGCGGAGAAGAGCAGGGTCTGTCGTTTTGTCGGCAACCGTTTTATGATTTTTCGGATATCCGGCAGAAAACCCATGTCGAACATACGGTCCGCCTCGTCCAGGACGAGAACCTCTATATTGGAAAAATCAATTTCTCCCTGGTCAGCCAGGTCAAGCAGACGTCCCGGGCAGGCCACCACGATCTCGACCCCCTGGCGGAGCGACCGGATCTGGGGGTTCTTGCTTACCCCGCCATAAATGGCGACGCTTTTAAGTTTCGTCGCCCGGCCCAGCCCGCCGATGGCTTCGTGGATCTGTTCCGCCAGCTCCCGTGTTGGGGCAACGATTAACGCGCGAAGCCTTTTTCGCGGACCGTTCATCAGGCGCTGCAGGATGGGAAGCGCGAACGCGGCAGTCTTGCCCGTGCCCGTCTGGGCCAGCCCCATGACATCTTTGCCCTGGAGGACGGCGGGCATGGCTTTAAGTTGAATCGGCGTCGGAGCCGTGTAACCCAGGGCCTCAATGCCCGTTTCGATCTGCGTGTGTAGATTAAACTGTTTAAAACTCATTCAATTTCCTTCTCAATGTTAATATTTTCGTTGTTAATATTGTCGCTGTTAATATTGTCGTTAATGTCGTCTTTCTTCTGCTTCTGTCGTTTGGCCATTTTCTCGCTCGCCTTTCGTATGCGCTCGAGCTCCTTTTGCCGTTTGATGAAATTGTTCTGACTTTGTCTTGCCATATTCCTCCTGTCTTGTTCCGGTCTGCCCCCCTGATGCCGGTTCATTCTTTCAGGCGCAAAAAAACCCAGAGGCCTTTTTTCACAGGCTCTGGGTGGGGAGAGACAGCCAAAACCAAACTAAAGCGCGCATCCTATAAGCTTTATTGCCGCTGATGTCAAGGATTTGTTTTCTGTTTGCAAAAATTTAAGGGGCCAGGCGGTGATTGCCTGGCCCCTTAAATTTCTTGGTGAGCCCTGTCGGGATCGAACCGACAACCTACTGATTAAGAGTCAGTTGCTCTACCAACTGAGCTAAGGGCCCGTGTCCGGTCGTTCCATCTATCGATACAAAAAAATTGGTGCGCCCGGTAGGATTCGAACCTACGACCAACAGATTCGAAGTCTGCGACTCTATCCTGGCTGAGCTACGGGCGCTTCATCCGTTTCCGGCTGCGGCCGGACGTAAACTGGGGTGAGTGAAGGGATTTGAACCCTCGGCCTCCGGGGCCACAACCCGGCACTCTAACCAACTGAGCTACACCCACCATTCCTGCCTGGTACGCCTGGAGGGATTCGAACTCTCGACCCACGGATTAGAAGTCCGTTGCTCTATCCAGCTGAGCTACAGGCGCGTATCCTTTCGACGCACTGCATTCAGTCCTTTTGAAAAGAGAGGGGCATATAAACCCTTTGCCACCCTTTGTCAAGACCGGAATGCACTTTCTTGTTTTACCTTCACCGTTCAACGGACGAATCCGACGATGCCTTCGAAGCGGTATCCTTTTTTCGCGAGCCCTTCCCCGGCCTGCTCGGTCGTGTAGAAATGGCCGCCTTTGGCCGGATTGAACCAAAGGTAGAGTTCCCGCGTACCCGTGAGGCGAGAGGTGGCGATGTTGCCGATGGCCCCCTCGAAGAGATAGCCCGGAAGGGGCTTGCCCCCTTTCGGATCGTGTGAGTAATAATGGTCTCCCTTTGAAGGGTTGAACCACCTGAAGAAATCGGTCGTCCCCGGCGTCCCCGGTGCAAAAAGACGAAAGACGATCCCGTCGAGCCGGTATCCTTTCAAACGGAGGCGTGAAGCCTCAGCCTGTGGATTGGTTGTATAGAGGTAATCGGAACCGGTGAGATAGCGGTGAACATTCAGGAATCGTGGCGTCGTTTCAGCCGCTACTTCCAGAAAGACCTCCACATCGGCCTCCCCGCCGTTGGAGGCAAAAAAAACGTGATCCCCGTAAATTCCGGGTGCAAGCTGGCGCGCGTTGATCGCAACGTTGATGAAGTCCGTTTCCCGGGTGGTAAAGCCGCTGTCCGGAAAAAGGGTGATCCAGCCGCGAGGCCCTTTCTGAATCGATTTCCCCAGGATCCGTACCCCTTCCAGCGTCAGCTTTCCCGCCCCGTTGACGATCGTCAGAAGATGAGGGCCTTCAATCTGTCCTTCGAAGACCAAGGCTTCTCCCCTCTCCCGGCGCTCCGCATGACCGTCGACAAGAGTGACAAACTGCTCATCTAAATATACGCTGAAGGGCCCGCCATCCGGAGATTTCCAGAAATAAAGGTTAATCCCCATGCCCGAGAATCGGTAGCGCAGGACGTTCTGTTCGCCCTGCCCGGAAGGATAGCCTCCCTCATCTTCCCAGTTTCCGGAAAGTTCAAGTCCTTCCTGTTGCAGTCCGCTTAAAGGGTATGCGACTGCACCGGCGGTCTCACTCCGAAAGGAGACATATTGCCCCACCAGCGGCTGCGCCGTCGAGGGCATGCCCTTTCCTCCCGCAACGCCCGTCTTCCACGTCAGGGGCTCCCGCCCCTTATTTTTGAGAAGGATTCTCTTGGTAATCTGCTCGCCCGGGCGGATGGTTCCGAAATCCATCCGGAGGGGTTCCAGATCCAATTGAGGCTCGGTGGCCAGCGCAACCAGCCTGACCTGAAAGAAAACGGATACCGTTTCGCCGCCATGACTTAAACGGATCTCTTCCCGCAGATCTCCCACGGGGACGTCGCGGTGGAAGGCGGCTGCATGCCCCGCCGCCTCCAGGTGGAGGACCACCGAACAGGCCCGCTTTTTCGACGTTCCGATTTCTCTTACATTGACAATACGGATACGCAGATGTTCCGGCGTCCGCCCAATGATGCCCGAGAAATTCTGATTCTGGTCTTTGTTCGGACTCTGATTCTCGATGAGGGTCCACCCCTTCGGCCCTTCCGCGAACCACTCCGGGGTCTCCGATCCGACGATCTTCAGGTAGAAGGCCCCTCTCGCTTCCTCTCCCGGACCGAGTGTGCCGAGATCGATTTCCCGCGGCACGACCTCCAGCACAGACTGGAGAGAATCCGGGACATCGGCGGAAGCCGAAGGGGGTTTTGCGCCCGTTTCGGCGAAGGCCGTCACGGTATAAAATCCGATCCAAAAAAGAGATATCGCGATGAAAAAACGCCTTGTCATAAGAACCCCATAGGGACCATTCATGGGTCGCTTCTAACCCAAAGCATCAAAGAACGCAACGGTTTTTCGCCACTTGAAAAGACTTGACACCTTTTGGAGATCCGATATATCTTCCCTCGCCTTTTCGCTCATTTTCGACTCATCGGTTGCAAGGTTTCGAATCGCATACATGTGGAATGAATTTAAGTGATGGATAGGGAATCGCTGAAATACTGGATTGCCCTTCGGGCGGTGGAAGAGGTCGGCTGTGTGGGTTTCCGGACCCTGCTTCAGGCTTTTTCTTCACCACGGGCGGTCTTTTCCGCTAACGCGCGGGATCTCCAGGTGATCCCTGGGGTCGGTCCGAAGACAGCGGACCATATCCGCTCCTTCGCAGACTGGGGAATGGCCGACCGGGAGATCGAACGGGCCCGGGAACTTGGTGTCACCATCGTGACATGCGAGGATGAGCTCTACCCGCGGAATCTCCTGAACATCTACGACTATCCCCCGCTTCTCTATGTGAAGGGAACGCTCTGCCCGGAGGAGATCTGTGTGGCGGTGGTCGGATCGCGCCTTGCCTCCGTCTACGGCCGGTACACGACGGAAAAGATCAGCCGCGAACTCGCTCTCCAGGGAATCACCATCGTCAGCGGTCTGGCCCGGGGGATCGACGCCGCGGCGCACAGGGGGGCGCTCGCCGGCAAGGGGAGAACGATCGCGGTTCTGGGTTGCGGTCTCGACACTGTCTATCCGCCGGAGAACGAGGAGCTTGCAGGGGCCGTTGCCGCCCACGGCGCGCTCATTTCGGAATTCCCCTTCGGGACGCCGCCCAACGCCCCCAATTTCCCGTCGCGGAACCGGATCATCAGCGGCATCTCTCTGGGGGTCGTCGTCGTGGAGGCCGGAGAGAAAAGCGGTTCCCTGATTACCGCGCGGATCGCCGCCGAACAGGGACGCTCGGTCTTCGCCGTTCCCGGCGAGATCGGCGCCGCGGGTTCGCGGGGAACCCATCGCCTGATCAAGCAGGGGGCGATGCTGATGGAAAACGTGGAGGATATTCTTGAAGAGATCCTCCCCCAGGCGGGCGGATCGGCTGTTGTTTCGAACGCACCGCCCGTTCCTTTACGGATGGACGCGCCTGCATGCGACCCTGAAAAAACGGCTGCGTCTCTCCCGACCGAAGCGGCCGGCCTCGGGGATCAGGAACAGCGACTGTTGTCGCTGATCACGTCCCGGCCTGTGGATATCGACACACTGATTGCCTCCTCCGGCCTCACGGCCCAGGAGGTCCTCAACGCCCTGCTCATTTTGGAGCTTCGCGGTTTCATCCGGCGGATGCCGGGAAAACAGTTTCTACGTAAGGAGTCATAACTTTGAAGTCATTGATTGTTGTGGAATCACCCGCCAAGATGAAGACCATCGGAAAATACCTTGGGAAGGACTATGATATTCGGGCCTCCGTGGGCCACGTCAAGGACCTTCCGAAAAGCACCCTGGGGATCGATCCCGAAAATGGGTTCGAACCCACCTACGTGGTCATGGACAGCAAAAAGAAGGTGATGGCCGAACTGAAAAAGGCGGCGGCCCATGCGGATCAGATCCTCCTCGCCCCCGACCCTGACCGCGAAGGTGAGGCGATTGCCTGGCACATCGCCGAAGAGATCGGCAAGAAGAAAACGGTCCGCCGCGTCATGTTCAACGACCTGACCAAGGAGACAATCCTCGACGCCCTCGCCCACCCCCGCGACCTGGATTTCGACCTTTACGAGGCGCAGCAGACCCGGCGGATTCTGGACCGCCTCGTCGGCTACCAGATCAGCCCGCTCCTCTGGGACAAGGTGAAACGGGGTCTCTCCGCGGGCCGGGTTCAGTCCGTCGCCGTCAGGATCATCTGCGACCGGGAGGCAGAGATCGGGAAATTCGTCCCCGAAGAGTACTGGAACATCGCCGCCCTGCTGGAAGGCGCCAACCCGCCCCCTTTCGAGGCAAAGCTGCTCAAGATCGACGGGAAAAAGGCAAAGGTCGGAGACGGCGCCCGCTCCGCGGAAGTGGTGGCCTCCCTGAAGGAGGCGCCCTTCACCGTTTCATCCGTGGAGAAGAAGGAGGTCAAGCGCCAACCGCCCGCCCCCTTCACGACGAGCAAGCTCCAGCAGGAGGCCTCCCGCTGGCTCCATTTTTCTGCGAAGAAGACGATGATGACCGCCCAGAGGCTCTACGAAGGGATCGAACTGGGCGCGGAGGGGTCCGTCGGGCTCATCACCTATATGAGGACCGACTCCGTCCGCATTGCCGCAGAGGCGCTGGGCGAGGCGCGGGAGTACATCCAGTCCCATTATGACGCTACGTATCTGCCCCCGAAGGCCCGCGTCTTTAAGGTCTCAGGGACGGCGCAGGATGCCCACGAGGCGATCCGGCCGACGGCGGTTTCCCGTTCACCGCAGGAGCTCAAATCCTCTCTCACACCCGACCAGTTCCGTCTCTACCAGCTCATCTGGAACCGCTTCCTCGCCTGCCAGATGAATCCGGCCGTCCTCG
>JAHFBU010000277.1 GCA_023249795.1 Syntrophaceae bacterium | reverse complement strand
CGTCGAATGACGTAATGTCGATGTGCCGGACAGGCGTCTTCAAAAAGTCTTTCTTTTTCATAATCTCCTCTGGTGAACTGTGATGGATGGTTCGTCCTGCCGGAAATACAACCCGGCAGGAAAGAGGGCTCCCCCTCGTCGGCGCGCATTATGGTAGAGAGACTCACAAAAGTCAACGAATCTGTGCACAAATTCGATCTTGTCACAGCGGGCGATATCTGATACTTCCCCATCCATGGATTCTGGAAACCTCAAAGAGATTCTAACCGTTTCAACGCTCAACGATCGGATCAAGGCCATGCTGGAGGAGGGATTCGCCCTCGTCTGGGTGGAGGGGGAGGTGTCGAACCTGCGGCGCCCCGCGTCGGGCCATCTCTATTTCACCCTCAAGGATGCCAAGAGCCAGATCCGGGCGGTTGCCTTTCGGAATTTTTTCGACGGGGGCAGGAGCCGCTCCGCGTGCTTCGCGATCGAGGAGGGGATGAGCCTTCTCTGCCGGGCGCGCGTGACGGTTTATCCCCCCCGCGGCGAGTATCAGCTCATCATCGATGCCGTCGAACCGCGGGGGCTGGGAGCCCTTCAGAAGGCCTTCGAACAGCTCAAGGCGCGGCTCAATGCGGAAGGGCTCTTCGATCCGGCCCGCAAAAAGCCCCTCCCCTTTCTGCCCGCGCGGATCGGTGTCGTCACATCGCCGACGGGCGCTGTCATCCGGGACATCCTGACCGTCACCCGCCGCCGTTTCCCCGCGGTGGATATCCTGATCGCGCCGGTCCGCGTCCAGGGGGCGGAGGCGCCGGCGGAGATCATCCGGGCCATCGGCGAGATGCAGATCGCGGGCGGAGTCGATGTTATCATCCTCGCCCGTGGTGGCGGTTCGTTGGAAGATCTTGCTCCGTTCAACGACGAGGGGGTGGCCAGGGCGATTGCCCGGTCACGGATTCCCATCATCTCGGCGGTGGGCCATGAGACGGACTTTACGATTGCCGACTTCACGGCGGACCTCCGCGCCGCAACCCCCTCCGCGGCGGCCGAGCTGGCCGTGCCGCTCCGCGCGGAACTGCTGGGGGTCGTTGAGTCGCTGCGCTTCCGCCTGATCCGCCGCCTGCGTCAGGAAATGGAACGGAGCCGGAGGCGCATCATCGATTTCCAGGGAAGGCTTCGCGATCCGAAGCGGCGTCTCTCCGATGCGAGAATCGCCCTTGACGACCAGGTTGAGCGAATGAGGCTCTCCCTTGCCCATCTGCGGGAGGTAACCCGCCAGGAATGGAACCACCTGAGCATCCGCCTGGAGCGTCTGGACCTCCGGTTGCGGATCGGCGGAAATCGCGGGGAGACGACGGTTCTCACAAAGGCCCTGCGCGCGGCCTGGGAAAAACAGGCCGGGGCGCGAAAAAACCGTATGCACGCCGCGATGGCGGTGCTCTCTTCCCTGAGCCCGCTGGCCGTCCTTGGGCGGGGATACAGCATCACGCGGCGAAGGCCGGATGGTTTGATCCTCCGCCGGGCCGGGGATGTCGCCCTTGGGCAGGAGGTCGATATCCGTCTTGCCGAGGGGAATCTGCACGCCAAGATTATGAACATATTGAAGGAGCCGTCCGATGTCCAAAGAGAAATTTGAAGAGGCGCTGGAGAAGTTGGAAGAGATCGTCCGCCGGATGGAGGCGGGGGAGATGACCCTTGAGGAATCCCTGAAGGCCTTTGAGGAGGGGATCAAGCTCTCCCGTCTGTGCGCGAAGAAACTCGATGAGGCCGACCGGCGGGTGGAACTTCTTCTCCGGGAGGAGGGGGAACTGGTGACGAAACCTTTCGCGGGAGAAGAATGTGAATCCTGAATTTCCGCTGAAAGGATACCTCGACGAGAGGAAGGCGCTTGTCGATCGCACCCTCGATGATTTGATCCCCGGCGATAAAGAGGAGCCGGCGGAAATTTTCCGGGCCATTCGCTACAGTCTCTTGGCCGGGGGGAAGCGGGTCCGCCCGATCCTCTGTCTGGCCGCCGCGGAGGCGACTGGCGGGGAAACGGACGCGATCCTGCCGGCGGCCTGTGCCCTGGAGATGATTCATACCTATTCCCTGATCCACGACGATCTGCCCGCGATGGACAATGACGACTACCGCCGGGGAAGGCTCACCCTGCACAAGGTCTTCGGCGAGGACATGGCGATCCTCGCCGGCGATGCGCTCCTGACGGAGGCCTTCCAGATCCTGACCGACCGGAAACGGATGCCGGGCATACCGGCGGAGAGAATCCTCGATGTCGCCCGCGAGATCGCTGAAGCGGCGGGCTATCGCGGCATGGTCGGGGGGCAGGTCCAGGATATCCGCGCGGAGGGGGAAACAGTGGGGCTGGAAACCCTGCACACCATCCACCGGCGCAAAACGGGTGCGCTCCTTCGCGTCTCCGTCCGGGCCGGGGCCATCCTCGCCGGGGCCGGGGATGACGTGCTTGCGGATCTTTCCGACTACGGCGGCAAGATCGGCCTGG
>JAHFBU010000042.1 GCA_023249795.1 Syntrophaceae bacterium | reverse complement strand
CTCGATAGCATCTTTGATTTGGAACCGGAATCATTCCTACTCTCCGCGCCTTCCCGGTCCAGAAAAGGACCAGTGGCATTATACGGATTTCGTTCCGCTCACAGTTGCGGGGCAGCGCCGGATTTACACCGGCTTCCCTGACCCGGCGAACGGCCGCCGAGCAGGGAAACCCTCGGCAGCGCTGTTAAAGGATGACGGTCAACAACGACGTTGACCCCGAATACCTCACGAATGTTCTCCTCCGTGATAACCTCTCCGGGACGCCCCAGCGCATGGAGCCGCCCTTCTTCGAGCAGGGCGATCCGGTCGCAGTAGAGCGAGGCCAGATTGATATCATGCGTGACGGCCACGACCGTAAGACCCCCGTTTGCACTGAGCGCCCGGAAGAGATCGAACGTGCCGATCAGGTGGGCAAGGTCGAGGGAGGAGGTCGGTTCATCCAGAAGAATGATCTCCGGCTCCTGCGCCAGCGCCCTGGCGATCCACACCCGCTGCCGCTCTCCCCCGCTCAGGGTTTCCATGAGCCGCGCTGAGAAGGGAAGCAGGTCCGTCGCCCTCATGGCGGACCGGGCAACGGCAAAATCCCTCTCCGACTCAAAAGCGAAGCGGTCCATGTGGGGGGATCTCCCCATCAGGACAACCTCCTCCACCGTCAGCGGGAAAACCCACGACGCCTCCTGCGGCACGACCGCGACCATACGCGCCAGATCCTTCCGCTTCATCGTGCCCGGATCAATCCCCTTGAGGCGAATTTCACCTTCACTGGGCAACCGTATCCCGTCGATCAGGTTTAAGAGCGTGGATTTTCCGGAGCCGTTCGGCCCCAGGAGCCCGAAGAACTCCCCCTGCTCCACCGCCAGCGTGACGTTCTGCAGCACCCGCTTATCGCCGTATTTAAAACCGATTTGTTCCAGTTCAAGGATGGGCATCGCTCAGGCCGACCTCTTCATCAGATAGGCAAAATAGGGCGCGCCGCAGAGGGCCGTGACCACCCCGACCGGCAGCTCGGCGGGAGACAGGACCACGCGGGCAATCGTATCGGCGGCCATCAGGAAGGCGGCGCCGAACAGCAGCGACGCCGGCAGAAGCAACCGGTGGTCGGACCCGAACAGCATCCGCACCATGTGGGGAACCATCAGCCCGACAAAGCCGATGATGCCGCTGACGGAGACGGCCGACCCCGTCACCAGGGAAGCGGAAACGAGCAGGAGCATGCGGCTCCTCTTCACGGAAACTCCCAACTGGAGGGCCGCCTCTTCGCCGGTGAGGAGAATATTGAGATCGCGGGCGTGGACAACCATCACGACAAAACCGACGACCAGAAACAGCGCTGCCAGCAGGACATCGTCTCTTCCCGCCATCGCCAGATCCCCCATCAGCCAGAAGATGACGCTCTGGAGCTCCTCGCCGCTGGCAACGGAGACCAGAAACATGATGAACGCCGAGAAAAAGGCGTTGACGACGATGCCGGCGAGCAACGTGCGGTCCGTCCGCCGACCGCCCACCGCGCCGGCCAGCCCCCATACGAGCAGCATGGCGAGGAACCCTCCGGCGAAGGCCATGCCGGAGATGCCCAGGGGAATGGCGCCCAGGCCGACGATAATCGCGACGATGGCGCCCACGGCGGCGCCTCCGGAAACGCCGAGGACAAAAGGATCGGCCAGCGGATTGCGCAACAGGGCCTGAAATACGACTCCCGCGCACGACAGGGCCGCGCCGACCAGACCCGCCAGCACTATTCTGGGAAGGCGAATTGAAAAAAGGATGGTCCGTTCCTCCGCGGTCAACGAATCGGACAGACCGGGGAAACCGAGGTTGGCAAGAATGCCCTTGAAGACAACTGTTATCGCGATTGGAGCGGTACCCGCAACCAGAGAAAGGACGGATACGCCGGCCAGCAAGGCCAACAGCAAACAACAGACCCTGAAAATTCTGCTCAGGGTCAGATGGGACTCCGGATGGGTCAAGATCTTCCTCCCGCGGGAATGCTTTCGGTGGATTGGTCTTCCGGCTTCGGGCCGCCTACTCGCCCGCCTTCCCCCCGCGGTTCTCGCGAGAGTGGCTCCATTGGGCTTTCGTTCCCTTCACGGCTGCGGGGCAGCGGGGGAATCTCACCCCCCTTCCACACATCCACCTTGATCTTTCTTCGGTTCGACAATTATAAAAGAAGCCGCGGTTTGTCAAGCCGCACTTTCGCCATTGTTATTGCCGCGCGGCAGTGTGCATCCAACTTGCGGTCCGCAAAAGGATAGTTCTTCCCTATCAATAGCCTTGCACATTATCCCCATTGAATAAATGAACTTCATTCCCTACCCTATAGTCGTATCAGCGTACGATGCGGCAGTGGAATCGCCTGAGTCGACAAACCGGCAGAGTCGGCTCTTTAAGGAACGCGAGTGAAGCTTGAGGCCGGACGCTGCAGGGCAACAAGGGAAACGCTTAGCGGGAATGGGGACATTCTGATCAAATCACCGGACTCTTGTATGCGGCATATGAGCGGGCGTGACGGTAAGAGTCATAGAAGGAAGAGGGTCGGCGTCGCACTGCAGATAGCGGCAATGGTCATGCTGCTCTGTACGCCTCATTTGCCTCTTCTGGCCCGCGCCCTTGACGCCCATGCGCGGCCGGGGCGCTGTGCCATGGATCATCGCATCTGCGGCTGTTCCCCGGAGCGGATTGCTTCGCGCACCTGCTGTTGCTTTAGAAACATGAAGGCAGCAGAAGCATCAGTAAAACAAAGATGTTGTCAATTGCGGAGCCACGGCTCTGATGATGATACCGCGGCATCGGTCAAACCGGCCACTCTTCCCACGCAAGGCCACCGCTGTCACGAAGAGGCCGCTCCCGATCATCATACCCAAGCATTCGCCACGCCGAGAGTTTGTCCCTTGAAGGGCCACGGCCCTGATGATCAGCCCAATCTCGATGGGAATACCCCGTCCGCTTCTCACAGGTTGCGCTCCTTGCCGTGCGGCATGGATCCCCAGATGGTCTCGCACGTGACCTCGGAGCTGAAATACCTGCGCTCCGTCCGGGCGCCGATGCCGACGCTTAGGCCGGAGTCCTATCACCCACCTCTGCGGGGGGAGGGCTATCTCGGCCCGTCCCTGGAACCACCCGTCCCACCACCGAATATCATATTTTCAATCTGATTCTAAAAAGTTGTTTGCCTTTCGCCCCGCTTTGACGGCACCTTGCCCATAGGCTCTTGCTCTGTCCATAACGGGAGGCCCGGGTTATGAGGCCATGAGCACCGGAGAGCGGAAGGCACCCGAAACGAAGCAACTGCAAAGTGAAATAGGGAGGCTATGCAGAAGGCTCTGATAATACTTTTGGGTCTACTGGCCCTCTTGCCGGCGTCCGCTTATCCGGCCCAGATCGGGGAAATTGCACCCCCCTTTGAGTTGACGGATCTAAGCGGCGACCTGGTGAAATCCGGGGATCTGAAAGGCAAGGTGGTGTTTATGGTTTTTTGGGCGACTTGGTGCGAGCAGTGCAGGACGGAGCTGCCTGAACTGGACATCCTGTATAAGAAGTACCGCAAAGACGGGCTGGAAGTCGTAGGAATCAGCCTCGATTCTTCCGCGGCGCGCCTTGCCAGGTTTCTTCAGAAAATCAAGCCCTCCTTTCGGGTGTTCCATGACGTAAAAGGAACAGTGGCGAATGCCTATCGCGTGTCGGGCATTCCCGTAGGCGTCATCGTCGACAGAAATGGCGTTATCGGCCGCCGGATAACGGGCTTTGGAAGAGGGTTTTTGCCCATGTTTGAAAGAGAGATGAAGGAGCTGCTTAAACAACGATAACCAATATTTCAGGGAGGTTTTTCTCATGAAGATAAGAAGGATTGATTTTATGCATCTGCTGGGTATCACGGCAGTGATGTTGATATCTGCTTGCGGTGGGGGCGGCGGGGATTCATCAACCGCCGGAACCGCCGGCACGACAACGATCACGGGTTCGGTCTTCGCATCATATGTTTCAGGAGCAAATGTGTCGGCCAAGAACTCCAGCGGTCAAACTATTGCCGGCCCTGTCACTTCTGCTGCGAACGGTACGTACAGCATCAATATTCCCACCTCCTCGCTGACTACAGATTTTAGTGTCGAATCCACGGGAGGTACCTTTATCGATGAAGCAACGGGTACATCCACTGCGGCGGGGTCGCTGGTGGCATACATTTCTGCGGGAAGCTTGGCGTCCGGGTCTTCGGTGAATATCGACCCCTCATCCACCATCATCAGTAACCTGGTAACCAAGCACGGGAAGACTCTGAGCAATGCAAAAGCAATCTTCAGCGCAGCTTACGGGTATACTCCTGATACATCGATCATACCGAAAAACGCGCCGACATCGGGTTCCGATACACCGAACCGTCTCGCAGCCCTGAGGGCAGGAGCATTCAGCCAGTTGACCAAGGAATTGGGGCTTGCACCTGATAAGCAATTTGATCTGATCTCCGCCCTGGAGCAGGATTTGAGCGATGATGGGGAATTGAACGGATCTGCGGGCGCTGTTAATGGTACGAGCCTAACCTCGGACATTCAGAACAGATTTGCTCAAGCCCTGTGCAATTTCCAGAAGGATCTGGTTCATAACCTGACGGGACTTACGTCAGCGGATCTTGGCGAACCGCCTTTCAGCAAAGTTGCACTGACGAACACATACCAAGTTGAATATATTGAAGGAATAGTTGCTGCAACGGTAGGTAAAACAAGCTTCAAGATAAAAGTCACGAAGCGCAGCGACGGGACCGCAGCTACAGGCCTGACGATTACATTGATGCCTAAGATGTACATGGCCACCATGAGTCATTCCGCGCCGGTTGATACGGTCGCCGAAGACGGTTCGAACCCTGGCAGCTATGACTGCACGATTGATTACCTGATGGCCTCCGGCCCGGGCATGGGATACTGGGAACTGAAAGTGACCATCGGTAGCGGCATGTCCGGGGAATCGGCGTTCTTCTTTCCCCCCGTCGGCATGTCCATGGGCACAACGACCGTGCGCGCTACGCTCAAAGGGCAGAACGATAAAATCCCCGGCTCGATGGGCATGGAAGCAAGCCGGCGCACCTATTATCTGTTCAACGATGGCGGCACGACTGCCACGTCTTTCAAACTCTTTATTGCGGCTGGGGAGAGCATGATGAGCTTCCCTGCGGTCTCTGCCGGGACGACGCTGCATGATGAATCAGGTACGGCATGGACCGTAAACCCCATCACGGTGTCTGTGTCAACAGACAACGCAACCTGGGTCGATGCAACGGACGCCACCGGGGGCCACTGGACAGTTTCAGGTTTGTCGGGCCTCACGGCCGGGCAGGCTGGCGCGATATATGTCAAACTGACCATAAACGGCGAGCAGAAGACCACGGACGGACAGGCCCCCTCCGGCGTCAACGGCTATGCCACCTTTACTGTGACGCCCTAAACGGGTGCGAGGGATACCCATGAGAATCTCCATCCTGACATTGCTTTGTGCGGCCCTCCTGTGGGGGGCCGCACCCCTCGCCGCTCCGCCGGCCTTTGCGGGCTCGTGTTGCGGCGGTTCTTCCGGAGCGGCGCTTGCCGTTCCTAAATATGCGCGGCAACTGCTGGATGTCTCCGTTGATGTCGAGAAATACGACGGCTTCTGGAACAGCAACGGCAGATACACTTCCGATCCCCCTGGCTCGGACCTCACACAATATCGCCTCAACCTTGGGTTGGGACAGCGGCTTGCGCCGTCTTGGCAGGCCTCCATCGCCATCCCGTATGTCTGGAACAACAACAAATATTCAGGGCTTTCCTCATCGTCCAATGGCCCGGGAGACGCCACCCTGGGCCTCTGGTACGAGGCCCTCGACGACACCACGGCATGGAAGATCAGGGAATTGAAAGACCTGGTCCCGTCTCTCCTGATTGGCTCTTCGCTGCTCATCCCCACCGGCATCTCACCCTACGACGACGTCAAGAGCAGCTTTGATGTGACCGGCAGGGGCTTCTACAGGCTTGACGGAAATGTCCTGCTGTCCAAAATGCTCCATCCATGGAGCACCTCAGTAGCATTGAGCTACGGAACGTATATCGAAAGGTCGGTTAACCGTGAATACGGGAGATACGTAGAACCTTACCGCAAAAAGATTGGAGATCGTTTTTCGGCTTCCGTCTCGCTGAGCTACATTTATTACGTGGGCACTGCCGGCGATGCATTGACCGCCACTGCATCGCTTTCCCACTTGCAGGAGGCGGATGCAACGATCGGAGGAAGGCGCGATCCTGATAGTGGCTTCCGGAAGGAGGCGGTCGGCGGTTCCCTTATTTATTCGAGCACCGACCATGACTGGAGCGTTCGCGCCTCATGGAACCATGCCATAAGAGCAAACGGCTGGGGAGAGAACTTCCCTGCCACCGACATCTTCACACTGGGGGTAGGCTATGCGTTTCGCTAATATATTATGGTCATTGCTCCTTTGGGGATTTCTCAGTGGATGCGGAGGCGGAGGCGTCATGGACGATTTGGCTCCGTCAGGGGCGGACGAGCGCCCCGCTGTTCAGGCAGGAACAACCGGTCCCTTCGTAAGCCAGATTGCGCCGGACTTCACGGTCTCCGACTCCCTTGGGAATAGCCTTTCGTTGTCATCCGTACGCGCATCAGCTCAAGGGGTCGTGCTGTACTTCACGATGTGGTGTCCGATTTGCGATACCCACATGAGCAATATGCGGAGCAATGTTGTTCCACTATTTCCCAATGTCCGTTTTTTGCTCGTAGACTATGTTTCCGGCTCGGTGGCCAACGCCCGGAACGCGGAGGTTGCAAACGGCTATGCGGGATCACAATTCACCGTGCTTGCCGACACGAACCAGGCGGTCCTCGGAACATATGCTGCAACCATGGGAACGACGGTAGTCATAGACTCCGCGGGCATCATCCAGATGAGCGAGGATTACAAGGACGGTGTTCGTCTCATAGATGTTCTGGGAAGTTTGCCGTGATTCCCATAAAATCTGCAGTTCAGGACAGCAAGGCCATGGACGAAGGTCCATGGTAACTGACTAAACAGAAAGGAGCTTTGAATGGTACAGCATAAAATCTTCGCCGCTGCCATCTTCTCGATGCTGGCGGTCTTTAGTCTGGTGACGCTTCTCTGCGCACAGGCCGATATCGAGGAACACCGAGACTGCATCCATTGCGGCATGGACAGGAAGGCGTATGGCTTCAGCCGGATGCTGGTCCGTTATGACGACGGGACCGCTGCCGGCGTCTGCAGCCTGCACTGCGCCGCTATCGAGCTTAATGCGAGTGCGGCACGCAGGGCGAAGAGCATTGAGGTCGCCGACCGCGATACCCGCACCCTGATTGATGCCGAAAAAGCGTACTGGATCATAGGAGGGGACAAACCGGGCGTGATGACCATGACGGCCAAGTGGGCCTTCGCGGAGAGGAGGGATGCGGAAAAGTTCCTCAAAGAACACGGTGGACGCCTGGCATCATTCAAGGAATCCCTCGACGCCGCGATCGAGATGCGAGATTGAAGGGGTGGACTGCGTTGACCTGGAACGCGGTCTGTCCGCGTCTCTTTTTTATTGTTCACGGTTAGCTCTGAATAGGTGCCATTATGAAAAAATGCCTCTTGTTCGTCACCGTCGTCTTGACGCTATCATTTTCCTTTGCGCCGAGTCTTTGTCGGGCGCAAAGCGACATGGATAGCCACCCTTCGTGTCCACTCTGCGGCATGGATCGGCACACATTTGCGCACAGTCGTATATTTCTTGAATACGATGACGGGAGCGCCCTCGGCACCTGCAGCATTCATTGCGCAGCGATGGAGCTGGTCCTTGATCGCCTCAAAATAGTTACGAAATTCTCTGCTGCTGATTACAATACCCGAAAACTTATCGATGCGAAGAAAGCTTCCTGGGTCATTGGCGGCAGCAGGGCCGGTGTGATGACAAGCCGGGCCAAGTGGGCATTCGAGAAGAGACGCGACGCCGAGGCCTTCACGAAGAGGTATGGAGGAATAATCTCCGCTTTCGATGCGGTCATCAAGGCCACCTTCCAGGACATGTATGATGATACTAAGCTGATACGGCAAAAGAGAGTGCGATACTCCGCAATGATGCAGGACATAAAAGACCATCCGGAATGCAAATACTGCGGCATGAAACGGGACCTCTTCGCATTCAGCAGGATGCTTGTCAGATATGGCAATGGTCCCGCCGTCGGCACCTGCAGCATCCACTGCTTATCTATCGATCTCGCCTTGAACACCGACAAGATGCCCGAGGCAATCATGGTGGGTGATTACAACACGAAAAGACTGATCGATGCCGAAAAGGCGGTATGGGTGATCGGCGGAAAGAAACCTGGCGTTATGACAATCAGGGGGAAATGGGCTTTCGAAAAGAGAACGGATGCCGATGCATTTATCAAAGAAAATGGCGGTCAGATCTCATTTTTTGACGAGGCGATGAAGGCAACCTTTGAAGACATCGATCAGATGCTCAGGTAAAAGGCCTTGCCTTACTGCCGCGCCAGGAGGCCTGAATCGTTGGGGAAGGCCACCCATGTGGCGGCGGCCGGATGGGTGGGATTTCGTCGGTCAAGCGGAACAATAATTAAGAACGATGATGAACGGAGGCGCCGTTTGTCAGGCCGCCATTTGAATTAGGGGAAATTGGATATTGGGTCCCTTAATTCCGGACGGCATCGCGACAGCGGCGGGCGAGCACGTGCAGCCGCGAAAGAGCTTCTGCCCCTGCGGTTGCGGCAATGAGATTGTCCAGCGCGGGGCGGACGTGGGCAAGGAAGTGGGGTTTCCCGCGCTTCAAACTGAGAAACCCGTAGGCGCCGAGCGCCTGCATCAGCCGTTGCGCCGAGGCAAGCAGGAAGAGTTTCCGGAACGCATCCCAGGCATAATCGGCGCCGGAGATCCCATGATAAAACCGTAAGAGTTGCTCTTGCCCTTCCTCCGGGAAGGTTACGTAGGGATCGCAGAGAAGTGATCCGAGGTCGTAGAAGAGGCTCCCTAAACGTGCGCCCTGGAAATCAATGAGAACCGGTTTCCCATCGCGGATCATCACGTTCTGCGACTGGAGGTCGCGGTGGACCAGTGAAAGCGGCGTTTCGAGCAGCCGTTCCGCCAGGACCGACAGCTCCGTCTCCAGCACCTCATTTTCCGCGTTGTCAAGTTCGATCCCGCAGACGTTTTGGACGCACTCTCTGCGAAAGTATTCCCGCTCCCACCGGTAAAGGTTCGCATCAAAGCCGGGCATCAGATGGAGCCCGGC
>JAHFBU010000276.1 GCA_023249795.1 Syntrophaceae bacterium | reverse complement strand
ATTGGATATTTATTGTTATTTCAATTTTGACTGAGGCTGGATTTTCTCCTTTTGGGGGCTCATATCCGTAGTGTCCCTGGTTCGATTCCAGGCACCGCCACCAATGAATGCAAAAGCCCGGTTAAAAAACCGGGCTTTTGTGCATCCGACAGGTGTGATTTTGTCTATGGGTGTTCAACCGTTTATGCCGGCGGTCTGGGCCAGAAGCCCTCACATGCAGACCATCTTCGGAAGTCTGGGACTCCGAATTGTGGGGAAAAACGAGATGGCCGACGCCGCACGGGAGGTTATCATTGATGCGGGCGGAGGCGTCCGTCTTTTGGGGTATCATTCCCGACAACCGGCACGGTCGCCGCGGGGCTTAATCACCCTGATTCACGGATGGGAAGGAAGTTCAGACTCCACCTATATCGTCTCCACGGCACGTTATTTTTTCAGGCAGGGATACGACATCTTCCGCCTCAATCTCAGGGACCATGGAAGAAGCCACCATCTCAACCGGGGGCTATTTCACGGCGCTTTGATTGATGAGACGGCTCAGGCCGTGGGCAACATCGCCGGGCTATTGCCGGACCGCCCTTGTTATCTCATCGGGTTTTCCCTGGGGGGGAATTTTGCGCTCCGGATCGCCCTTCGTCAATCCGACACCCCGATACCAAACCTCCGACGGTTCTTTACCCTCAGCCCTGCTCTCGATCCCTACCTCTCCACATTGGCTATCGATAAGAGCGCTGCCATTTATCGCCTCTATTTCTTGAACAAGTGGAAGCGGTCTCTCAGGCGCAAACAACGCTGTTTTCCGGAATTATACCGATTCGATGAAATCCTTCATCACACGACATGCATGGCACTGACCGAGGCCATCATGCCCTGGTATCCTGAATTGGGTCATTACCGTGATTACTTTCGCCGCTATACCCTGACCGGAAACGCCCTTGCCTCTGTCGCCGTGCCGGTCACCATCATCACCGCCGCTGATGATCCTTTTGTTTCCGTGGAGGATTTTTGTCGTCTGCCGCGAAATCGATATCTCGATATTGACATTCAGCGATACGGCGGGCACTGCGGTTTCCTCGATCCTTTTCCCTTGGGTTGCTGGTATGAGAGACGGATCGGTGAGATTCTCGAACGGGGAGAGGGAATATGACCGAACCTGCTCCGGATCCAGGATACTTCACGGACCGCGAGGCGTTTCTTGCCAGGGTGGTTGAAAAACTCGGGACGACTGTCTGCGATTTCCAGGAAACCTTCCGGAGTTTCGCCCCATCCGAAAACGGAGATCGCCACCGTCGTGCTGCCGGGGTGCTCCTCCCCATTCTCTTTCGAGAATCCACTCCCGGAGGTGGGGGACAATTCGTGTTTCAGTTGATCAAGCGTTCCTCCCTGGTTCCGCAGCCCGGTGATCTGAGTCTTCCCGGGGGCATGCTTCACCCGCTTCTGGACCGGTTTCTAAGCCAACTTCTGATTCATGGTCCTTTCCCCATACTGATGGGGAAGGCGCGCGCATATGCGCTTCGGCAGCAGGCGCCCTCCTTCAGGGTCATCACCCTTTTCCTGAGCAATGCCCTTCGCGAAGCCTGGGAGGAGATCCGTCTCTCCCCTGTCCGTGTCCGTTTTCTTGGCCCACTGCCCACATACAACTTGACCCTTCTGCAGCGGACGATTTTTCCGCTGGCCGGATTTGTAAAACATCCGGGCACACTGCGACCGAACCGTGAGGTGGAAAAGGTCGTTGAAATTCCCCTTTTGTCTTTCTATCGGGAGGAGCTTTATGGGTGCTATCGGGTCGTCTCACACGCTTCGGCTGGGGAACCGCCGCTTCAATACCCCTGCCTGATCCATCGGGATTCCAACGGCGGGGAAGAGATCCTGTGGGGGGCAACATTTCACATCATTCTCACATTTCTCGAAATCGTCACGTCCTGGCGCCTTCCCGAGTGGAGGAAAGGCCCCGTCATTGTCAGAAAACTGAATCCCGACTACCTTACGGGACGGCGCCCATCTTAAACAACCCAACCGCTTTCTTTCTTGACAAAGGGTGGATGTGAGAATAGCCTCCGCCTGTGTCTATGGATCTGGAAAAAGAAACCCTGAAAACGAGGTTATGGCAATGATTACCCAAAGAGCGACGGAGATCCGCCCCTTCATTGTGATGGAGGTTCTGGAGGCGGCCCAGGCGATGGAACGCGACGGGATAGACGTCATTCATCTTGAAGTCGGCGAACCCGATTTTGATACACCGGACTGCATCAAAGCGGCCGGCCTCCGTGCGCTGCAGGAAGGCAAAACCCACTACACCCACAGCCTGGGACTGCTTGAATTGAGAGAGGCCATCTGCGATCACTACCTGAAGCGTTACGGCGTGACCGTCTTCCCCGGGCAGATCATTGTGACCTCCGGCACCTCGCCAGCCATGATGATCCTATTCTCGACCATCCTTGACCGCGATGACGAGATCATCATTCCCGATCCCCACTATGCCTGTT
>JAHFBU010000275.1 GCA_023249795.1 Syntrophaceae bacterium | reverse complement strand
AGTCGAAAGAAGAGGAACTCAACGTCAGACGCCGGCTCTATGAAGAGGAAATAAAGAAGGCCGGGGAGGAGATGAGCTCTCTCGAAGGCGAACTGGACGGCTGCATCCGAAAAGGCGAAGAACTCAAGAAGGAAATCCCCGTCGAAATTCTCCGCAAGTACGAGAAGATCAAGGGCTCCGGATGCGCTATGGCGGTGGTTGCGGCCTGGAAGGAGATCTGCAACGGGTGCTTTATGGCCCTTCCTCCCCAGATGTACAATGAGTTGCAGAAAACGACGGCTCTGATGACCTGTCCGAACTGCAACCGGATCATCTACTGGGAGAACCGTAACGCCGGGACTGATCATTGAAAAAAGGTGTTCGAGCGGATCAGATGATCGTCGGTCCGGGAAACCGGATCGGAGGAAAGTCCGAACTCCACAGGGCAGGATGGTCGCTAACGGCGACTGGGGGCGACCCTAAGGAAAGTGCCACAGAAAATATACCGCCTCTGAAGCTTTTTGAGAGGTAAGGGTGAAAAGGCGAGGTAAGAGCTCACCAGTTTCCCGGGTGACCGGGAAAGCTTGGTAAACCCCATCCGGAGCAAGACCGAATAGGAGAACGGGGCGGCCCGCCCCCAAGTTCTCGGGTTGTGTCGCTGAAGGCGTCCGGCAACGGCCGCCTTAGAGGAATGATCATCGCCGCCTTTCGGGTGACCGGAAGGCGGAACAGAACTCGGCTTACGATCCACTCGGACACCTCATTAAATGAATGCCCCCACCGGGCTGTTCCGGTATTTCGGGGAATGGGCCTGGCATGGAGGCAATTTGAAATGAAGATATTGTCCGCCGAATTTGTCCTCTCCGCGAAGGCGCCCGCCCACTATCCTCCGGCGGCCCTGCCGGAGATCGCCTTCGCCGGACGGTCGAACGTCGGTAAATCCTCCCTCATCAACACCCTCCTGAACCGCAAGGGGCTGGCCCGCACCAGCAATACCCCGGGCCGGACGCAGGAGATCAATTTTTTCCGCGTCAACGACCGCATGGCCTTCATCGATCTCCCCGGTTACGGGTATGCGAAGGTTCCCGAGAAGATCCGTAAACAATGGGGACCGATGGTCGAGACCTACCTCCGGGAGCGCGAGACCCTGCGGCTGGTTGTTCTGATCCTCGACATCCGGCGGGATCCGTCGGATGAAGACCTGGAACTCATCCGGTGGCTGCCTTTTTATCAAATCCCATTTCTCGTCGTCCTGACGAAGACCGATAAGGTGTCGAGCAATGCGTTTGCCGACCGCCGCCGCCGGATCGTAGAGAAGATTGGTTGCTCCCCCGAGACGCCGATCGTGGCGTTCTCCGCAAAGACAGGCGCGGGCAAGGATCTCCTCTGGCGGGAAATCAGGAAGGCATTGGAATCAAATTCCGGTCCGAAACTTCAGTGTCCGTAGAAATAAAACATCATGGAGTTGATGGATTGCACAGTCATTCCCAGGGCCAGCAGGGCGTGGGGCATCAAGCCCATAAATGTCCCGATGTTGGCCCTGTAATTTTCTCGTCCGATTCTATACAAGACCACAAGCGTTCCGACCAGTCCCAACCATATCAGGCACTGCTGTATCAATGCGGTCCACTCATCGGACATCGCTACACTCAGACGCTGGAAAACCACAAGGCCGAAGTTCTGGCTCAATAGTGCGGCAACGTGAACGCCAAGGTGAATGAAATAGTAGAAATGAAATGCGCCGAAGATGGTGAGGGCCAACGGGAGAAGCGCCAATCCGTAACGCGAATAATTTTCCGCCAGCCTTTCGTGCAGCGCTCTGGATGACAAGAAAGAGGCCATGATCATGATCAGGTTTGTGATCAGAATGATTGCGATGAACAAAACCGTAAAGGCTGCTACTTCCGCGTGAGGAAAGCGGTCGAGAAAGAATCCATACCAGGGGGTCTTGGTCGACATTTCGCTGATGAGGCCCCCGATCATTCCCAATACCAGGAAAGCCGTTCCTGCCATGGGTTGGCGATTCTCCCAGATCTCTCTTCCCGGAAACCTCAAGTTCAGGGTGATCGCATCATAAGGACAGTTCTTCACGCATATGCCGCAAAGTTTGCACAGCCGATTGCTGTGCAAGCGCGGACCGGCCTGACTGAAAGGGCAGCCTTCAGAGTCGGTACTGCCGATGTAGCAGTCGTGGGTTCCGCACTGGGATATGCAGACGTTGCGGTCGGCCCTCAATTCCAGCATGGACGTTTTGGCCAGAAGTCCAACCATGCCGCCGAGGCCGCATAAATAGAGACACCACGTTTGTCTCTCGTAGATCATGGAGACGAGTACGGCTGATACAAGCATCGCCACAATGAGAAGACCCAGTTTAAAAGGGGAATCCCTTATGCCGGTCGCCGTTTCCAGCCAGAAGATCATGAGGACGGCTCCCGCCAAAACAAAGTCACTCCAAGTCTTGAGAAACGCGGGAAATGGCTTGTTCAGGGAGAACAATTTCTGGACCAGTTTCCCCATGGTTCCCACGGGGCAGACCGAACACC
>JAHFBU010000274.1 GCA_023249795.1 Syntrophaceae bacterium | reverse complement strand
GTCTTTGCCCATGAGTTCAGCCATATCGCATTGGGCCGCGCGTTGGCCGGGGTAAGGGTTCCGATCTGGCTCAACGAGGGGCTTGCGATTTATGAGGCTCGCGAGTGGACCTTCTCCCGGCTCTCGGTCCTGACGATGGCTGCCCTCACGGACAGGCTGATCCCGTTGTCCGTTCTCACCCTGTCGTTTCCGGAGGAGGCGGAACCGGCTGAGCTGGCCTATTCGGAGGGCTTCATGTTTGTCTCCTTTCTGATCAACAAGGTGGGACTGGAGGCCTTTCACCGGATGCTTCGCGATTACACCCGATACGGGGATCTGGAGGGCGCCCTCCGGAGGGGAACAGGCATGACTCTGACCGATCTGGAGGAGAGGTGGCTGTTTTACCTGAAGCTCCGCGTTTCCTGGATTCCGATCATTACGAGCGTCTCGACGCTCTGGTTCGTTATGTCGCTGATCTTTGTTTACGGCTACCTGCGGAAAAAACGGCAGTCGCAACGACGGTTGAGAGAAATGGTTGAGGAAGAGGCCGGGGAGCTCGGAGGGAAGGATTGAACATGGATCTTTTTGATCAACCGGATGAGAAGAACGATAACCGGCCGCTGGCCGAGCGGATGCGGCCGCGAACGCTCGACGAATACATCGGCCAGGGCCACCTGCTCGGGTCGGACAGCCTTCTGAAGCGGGCCGTCCAGGAGGACCGCCTCTTCTCCGTGATCTTCTGGGGCCCTCCCGGATCGGGAAAGACGACGCTCGCACGGATCATGGCGGGGGAGACGAAATCCCACTTCGTCAGCTTCTCCGCGGTACTCTCCGGTGTGAAGGAGATCCGCGTTGTCGTGGACGAGGCGACCGAGCTTTGGCGGCTCCAGCGGCGCAAAACGATCCTCTTCGTGGACGAGATCCACCGCTTCAACAAGGCGCAGCAGGATGCCTTCCTGCCCCATGTCGAGAGCGGTCTGATTACCCTGATCGGCGCCACGACGGAGAATCCCTCCTTCGAGGTCATCTCCCCGCTTCTCTCCCGGATGCGCGTCCTCACGCTCAAGCCGTTTACCGAGGAGGACCTTGCCCGGATCGTTCAGGTGGCTCTTGATGACCGCGAACGCGGACTCGGCGGCCTTGGCCTCGAGATTGACCCCGAGGCCCTGAACCACATTGTCTGGTCGGCGGACGGGGATGCCCGCTCCGCCCTCAACAGCCTCGAAGTCGCCGCGGCGCTTGCGGACCGGACTTCCGGAGAAGAAAGACGGATCACCCGCGCCGTTGTTGAGGAGGCAATCCAGAAGAAGGCGCTCCAGTACGACAAGAGCGGGGAAGAGCACTACAACCTCATCTCAGCTCTCCATAAGAGCCTCCGGGGGAGCGACCCTGACGCGGCTCTTTACTGGCTCGGCCGCATGCTGATGGCGGGCGAGGAGCCCCTCTACATAGCCCGGCGTCTGGTCCGCTTCGCCTCCGAGGACGTTGGAAACGCCGATCCCCGGGCGCTTTCCGTGACCATCGACGCCATGCATGCCTACCATTTTCTCGGCTCCCCGGAGGGGGAACTGGCCTTGGTCCAGGCGGCCGTCTACCTTGCGACCGCGCCGAAGAGCAATGCCCTCTACGCCGGCTATGGCCAGGTCCGGGCGACGATCGAAAAGACGGGAACCCTCCCCGTCCCGCTCCATATCCGGAACGCACCGACGAAGTTGATGAAGGAGCTGGACTACGGAAAGGATTACCGGTACGCCCACGATTTTACCGACGCCTATGTGCCACAGGAATATCTCCCCGATGAACTCCGGCAGAAGCGAGGGCGGTTCTACCGGCCGACGGACAGGGGATACGAGAAGATCATCGGGGAGAGGTTGGACCACTGGCGGAAGATACGCGAAGCGAACGCCGCCAAGAAGGAAAAGCAGTGAAATCTTCCATACGGAATGCGATAAAAAAAGGGGGAGGTTCTTAAGAACCTCCCCACCTTTAGGAGTGGAAAACCTGCGGATCTTCCATGGGTCGTTTTACTGTCGCCTGATCGTGCCCGCGGTCAGTCAACCAGTATTGTCGTTGATAATCTAACGCATCTTCCATGCCAGTGGCGCTGAAAATTTGTAACACAACGGAATCGAATAATATTATCAAGTCGGGCTGTTGAAGCGACTTCTCCGAAGTCGGGAAAATCACGGCAAGAATTGTCGCCATCCCCCGAAGAAACTGGCACAATAAACTTTAAAAACAAGTCCTTGCATATATAAACCTGTTTTGACCGGCAATCGACGGAAATGTCGAAATACCGGCCAATCCGTTCCCGAGACGGGTGCCTCGATCCATCTGAATCAAGCTTACCCCTGCTCTTTGCACCATTCGATAACCGCATCGAGATCGCGTTCAAGGGCCGCTACGGGCTCATACCCGAGCATTCTGCGCGCTTTGTCGATGCCGGCCACTGAGAAGCGCAACTCGCCTTCGTGCGGAGCCTGATACGAAGGCTCGAGCCCCGGAGCGATGCGGGCTCGCAACATCGTGGCCAGTTGATTCACGGTAGT
>JAHFBU010000041.1 GCA_023249795.1 Syntrophaceae bacterium | reverse complement strand
CGAAAAACGAAAATAGTAATTCGTCCGGATCTGTTCCATGGGCATAAGGCAGATTTCTTCGATGGTCTCTTCATCAAAAACCCGCGGGGGGACGCGACCCGCGATTCCCTTTCGCAGATCTCGGGCGATATCGACGATGTCGCTGACAACGGCGCTCGCCGTCGGCATCATACCGGCGCCCTTGCCATAGAGGAATACCGATTCGGCGGCGTCGCCGACGATGTGAAAAGCGTTAAAGCCTCCGTTCACGTTGGCAAGCATGTGATCGAAGGGGATCATTGTCGGATGAAGCCTCGCTTCGATCTCCCGGTCCCTGCGGATCGCTATGGCCAGCAGTTTGATCCGATAGCCCAGTTCTCGCGCGAAGGCGATGTCCTGTTTGCCGATCCCGGTGATTCCCTCGCGATACAGGTCGTTGAGACGAACCTTCTTCCCGTAGGAAAGGGAGAGGAGGATCGCCAGTTTGTGGGCGGCGTCGATCCCTTCAACATCGTACGTGGGGTCAGCCTCGGCGAAGCCCAGTGCCTGGGCCTCCTTCAGAACGGTTTCGAAGGATTCGCCTTCGTCCGTCATCTTGCTCAGAATGAAATTGGATGTCCCGTTCACAATCGCAAAGAGGGACTGGATGCGATTGGCGATGAGACTCTCCTTGAGCGTCTTGATCACGGGGATGGTCCCTCCCACGCTGGCCTCAAAGCCGATATTGATCCCGTGACGCATGGCGCTCTGGAAGATCTCATCCCCATGGGTGGCCAGAAGGGCCTTGTTTGCCGTGACGACGTGTTTCCCCTGGGCCATGGCGGTCAGAATGAAGGTCCGGGCCGGTTCATATCCGCCCATGAGTTCGACAATAATATCAATCCCCGGATCGTTGAGAATATCGTCGGCGTTCGTTGTCAGAAGGGAGTCGTCCACCGAAATTCCCCTGGATCTCCGGATATCGAGATCCGCGATCTTCTGCAGACGAATCTCCGTGCCTAAGCGTTCGGCGATAAGTTTGCCGTTTTCCTGCAGAAGTCTGATGACGCCCGTGCCGATGGTTCCAAAACCGATAAGCCCTATGGATATCATTTCCTTCATGGTCTTGTACCTGCAAATTAATTCAATCGCATTCGTCGCCGCGGCCCACTGCGCGCGTTAAGCATCGTGCTTCTATATCAAGGTATCCCATTTTGTCAAAATAATTCATCCATCATCCGGTCTTGGCCAGTTCCAGCCTGCCGCCCCATTTTTGCAGAAGCGCTTGCCGGAGCAGGTTGTGGTCGGGGGATTCCAGCCGGGGATCTTCGTCGGCAAGGCCGAAGGCGTCCGTCCTGGCCTCGCCCAGGATCCGACCGTCGCGGACGATGCTTGCGATCCGGAAGTCCGGAAGACCGGACTGCCGCGTTCCCATAAATTCGCCGGGTCCGCGAATGGACAGATCCTCTTCGGCGATCCGGAAGCCATCGTTGGTCTGTTCCATGATTCGGAGACGTTTGCGCGCATCCTCCGAACCGACTTTCTGCGTCAGCAGGATGCAGAAGGATTGGATGCTTCCCCGCCCCACCCTTCCCCGTAACTGATGCAGTTGCGAAAGACCGAAGCGTTCCGCATGTTCGATGACCATCAGCGAGGCCTCGGGGACGTCGATCCCGACCTCGATGACCGTGGTCGAGACGAGGATCTGAATTTCCTTTCGAGCAAAATCGGTCATCACGCGTTCCTTCTCGCTTCCCTTCATCCGTCCATGGACGAGGCCGACTCGGCAGTCCGGAAAGATCCTCTGCTGCAGATGCTCCGCCATGCGTGTTGCATCCTTGAGGTCCAGATTCTCAGACGCTTCGACGAGCGGATAGACGATGAAGACCTGATTTCCTTTTACCACCTCCCGGTGGATGATTTCGTAAACCCGGTTCCTCTGGGCCTCTGAAAACACCTTCGTCCGGACCGGTTTCTTGCCCGGGGGCATCTCATCGATTACGGAGATGTCGAGGTCCCCGTAAACGGTCATGGCCAGGGTTCGCGGAATTGGGGTGGCGGTCATGACGAGGACGTCCGGAACCGGTCCCTTTTTCCGCAGAGCCGCCCGCTGAACAACGCCAAAGCGGTGCTGTTCGTCGATCACGACGAGTCCCAGGCTCTGGAAGGATACCCCTTCCTGGATGAGGGCATGGGTGCCGACGACCAGATCGATTCCACCATTCTGGATTCGATTCAAAAGATCCTTTCTGTCCGTCGTCTTCATTCCCCCCGTCAGGAGTTGAATTCTAAGCCCAAGTTGCTCCGCCCAGATCCTCAAATTTCGGTGGTGCTGTTCCGCCAGGATCTCTGTTGGCGTCATGATTGCTGCCTGATGGCCATTCTCACAGGCGGTGACAATAGCCGCCATGGCCACCGCTGTTTTTCCGGAACCGACATCCCCTTGCAGCAGGCGGCTCATGCAACGGCCTGACGCCATGTCCTGTTCAATTTCCGAGATGACGCGCCGCTGTGCGGAGGTCAGAGAGAAGGGAAGCAATTCATAAAATCTCCGAACCATCTCTCCATCGGTCCGGAAGGGAATCCCCTGCTCAAGGACCTCTCCCCTTTTTCTCAAGGCCATGCCGAGTTGGAAAAAAAAGAATTCATCATAGATCAGCCTCCGGTGCGCGTCCGAACTCATCTCCAGATAGGGGTCCATCTTCTGATCGTTTTCGGGAAAATGGACCTGGCGGATGGCCTCCCGGATTTCCATGAGGCCCCGTTTGCGGCAGATCCCCTCTGGAATGGGGCTCTCTATGATGTGGGCAAAATCGCGGACCACCGTCCATATGATCCGCCGCAGCGTTTTCTGATGCAGCCCCTCCGTTTCCGAATAGACGGGGACGATTCTCTTAAAATGGAGGAGCTGATCATCTTTGTCATTAAGGATCTCGAAATCGGGATGGATCATCTCCCTGTCGAAGGGGAAACCGGTGATTTCGCCCGCGAGGATCGCCCGTGCCTCCGGTTTGAAGATGCCCCTCAGGAATCCCTCGCGTCCCCTGAACCATTTCGCCTTGAGGAGTCCGGAGCCGTCGTCGACGCTGACTTCAAAGATTTTTTTTCGGCCATAGAATCGGGTATCCGCCTGTGTGATTCGGCCCACGACCGTCTGCCGGATTCCGGGAACCGTTTCCGCGATACGGACTATCCCCCTGCGATCCTCGTATCGTCTTGGAAGATAATAGAGAAGGTCCTCGACAGAGGAGATGTTTTTCCGGGCAAGAAGAGCCGCAATCCGTGGACCGACCCCCTGGATGAACTGCACGGGTCGGGAGAGCAGATCCGTGGCCTGTTTCCCAGCATCGGTTTCCGTCCTCCTTCCATCCTCGCCCCCTATCGTCGAGCTATTTTGCAGAATGGCTCTCAGTTTGGAGAGCAGAGCAGTCGCCTGTATAAGACGGTCTTTTTTCTGTTCCGGCGGGAGGAGGTCATATCCTTCGAATAGATTGAGCAGTTTATCGGATAGTCTGTTGAGTTCATCCTTTCGCGATCGCTGTTCTTCACGTCCGATATCCTGTTTCATGTGTCGCAGAAGTGCGGTCATGACCGTCTCCAGATTCTTGATCAGCGGCAGGCGGTTATAGGAGTCTCCCATTGCAAAGGCAAGAGGGCCCTCCATTTTATCCATAATTTCATCGAGGGGTTCCATTGAGCGTATCCTCCAAGTGCCTACAAAAATCATATAATGATATCAGGTAGAAAGGTATTGTTCGGATAGCAGATTTTGTACGCTTTCGCAAGCTAAGAATTGATGGTTTCGTAATAAGTCCGGGTGCTGCGTTTCGCGCTATCCTTCGTCGTTACATTTTTTACGAGTTCGTCAGAATTGATCTTAAATAGGGATAGGGGAAAACGACAGGCCGGACCTGACTCGGAAGATCCCCGCGGCCGAAGAAATATATCCCTGAATGCGAAAGAGATCAGATCTAATACACGAGTCAAGAAGGATAGTCATGGTTAAGAGACGGTGTCATTCCGCCGCCCGAAGCGAGCCAGAAAGAAATATATTATTTCCCCTTGCATTCGTAGATTGGGGGGGGATATACTCCCCACCAATCAACGGAGGCTCTATGACGCATAATCAGCGGAGGCTTTATGAGCGTTGAATTACTCCAGATACAAATCGTCAGCCCGACAAAATCAGGAATCAAGTTTTCTCAAAGATTTCTGGATTCCCTTGCTATGGGGGAATGACACGGTGGGGCCATTTTCCAATATTTCCATTCCCGTATCGCCGCCCGAATTCAGCGGAAAATATATTTACTTTTTTGCTTGCATTTGTGGAGGGGGGTGAGATATATACCGCCCCGAAGTCAATGGTGGCCCTATGGTGGGACTGCGGAGCAGTTGGTTATCCAGTAAACCGTTTTTTTCTCCTGCCGGAGGGGAGGGAAGAAGGCAGAAATATTTGCAACCACGATAAATCATAAAAAAACTATCTAAATAGAGAGGAGCGATAAATGGATATAACTAAATTAGAAAAGTATGCGGTTATTTTTTTAGTTTTTATTATGGTTTATTCGTTCAATAGTGCTTATGCTCTGGATCCTGCTCCACAAAGTGGCAATATCCTCAAGGAGCTTGAAAAAGCACGGGGGGAACAGAATTTCCTCAACAAAGAATCGCCCCGCAAGGAAGTCGTGATCGAAAAAGAGAATGCGACTGATAAGAAACAGCTGGCAAGACCTGACAAAAAGGTGTTCGTCAGCAAATTTCTGGTCGAAGGCAATACCCTCCTTGATGAAAGTATCGTTAGATCAATAATTTCTCCCTACGAAGGCAAAGAGTTAAGCATAGAGGAGATCAATGCCGTCGCGGATCTCCTAACGGCCAAATACCGGGAATCAGGTTATATAACCACCCGCGCGTTTGTTCCCACCCAGGAGATCAAGAACAAGGTTGTTGTTATCAGGGTAGCCGACGGAAAGGTTGGCGCGATTACCGTCGTCGGGAACAAAAGCTATAGCACTCCCTTTGTAGAAGGGCATATCGCCCAGATCAAAAAGGATCCGACGTTCAAGGAGGAAACGCTGGAAAGGTCCCTCCTTATTCTGAATGACTACCCTTCATTAAACGTAACAGCATCGCTCAAGGCGGGAAAAGAGCCTGGGACGACGGATGTCATTGCCAAGGTAACCGATGAATTTCCCATATCCGCCAGAATCTTTTATGATAATTTTGGGACGGATACCACCAGTAGAAATCGTGCCGGTTTGGCCATAGATGTCGGAAATGTTATTACAAGCGGCGATGCGATAAACCTGTTTGGCATTGCCGGTATTGACAGGATGAATCTTTCCGACCTCGCGTATGGCAGGGCGGAATACAGCTTGCCCATCGGCGCCAATGGGACGAAGGCGGGCGTTTATTACGGCAACAGTGTCTATCGCGCCGGCCAGGAACTGGAGCCATTAGACATAAAAGGCGGAGCGGATCAAGCCGGCGTCTACGTTACCCATCCGATCGTCAAAACAAGGGATGCTGCGCTCAGTCTCAGGCTTGGTCTTGATTACAAAAAAATTCACCAGGATGTATCGTCTGAAAGATTTATCACCGATGATATCAGGACTTCAAACGTCGGTATAACCTGCGATTGGGCCGACACGTTTTCAGGCAAGAATTATTTTGCTCTCGTCTATGCGCAGGGTCTGAGCAGTCTGCTCGGGGGCAGCAAGAGCGATGATGCAGAGTTGAGCCGCCAGCATGCCAATGTAGATTTTGCCAAATTTACGGCCGATTTGGTCAGGGTGCAGAAGCTTCCCGGATATAGCCATCTCATGCTCAAGCTTTCGGGGCAGTATTCTGATAACAGGCTTTACGGAGCGGAACAATTTTCGATTGGCGGCTTCGGATCCGTGAGAGGTTTTGAAGCCTCCGCGAAAAGCGGCGATATCGGTTATGCCATGACCGCGGAACTTTCGCTTTCACCATTCTTCGCGGATCAGGAGATCTACAAGCAGAAGGTTGGGGATACCATTAAATTTGCTTTTTTCGGCGATTACGGGAAAGTGAAATGGAACGATCCTTTAATCGGCCAGGATGAGTACAGTCAACTCGGATCGATAGGCGCCGGTCTCAGGCTCTATGCGGGGAAACTGGTTTCGGTCAGAGTAGATTACGCGGTGCCCTATTTGGATGGGAAATTTGAAAATAGCGGCGCCAAGACCTATCTGCAGGCGACAGTGAGTTTTTAAGCACCTATAAATAGGGTTATCGCGTTCTCACGCGTTCTCAATAATGACAGGGCCGGAAAATGCAGTGGCTGAAGCCGAAAACAGATGAGAATAAGTGGCAGGAAATGAATAAAGAGGTGTTCAGGCTTACGGCAGAGGGGAATCCGGATGAGGCGCTTCGCAGCGCCGGCGAGCTGTTCGAGTACACCAAAAAGTCCTATGGAAAGAAGCATAAAAACATGCTGATCGCTCTCAATAATTTGGGGATCATCAACATGGTTCGTGAGGACTTTGATGAGGCCGAGTCCTATCTCCTCTCGGCTCTTCAGGTGAGTGAAAAGGTCTCAGGCAGGTTCAGCAAGGAAGTTTCCATGATCAACATGAACCTGGCGGAGCTCTATGCGGCAAAGGCAAAGAAGATTTCTGTCTTTAATGAGGTTTTTGTAAGCAAGGCTTTGTAACTTGATATAACTTTACCTTCGAGGGAGGGCAACATGGCAAAGTCAAAGAGTGCAAGGATTAATAATAAAAAGGGGAAGAAAGTCCAGCGGCTGAGAAACAGAAGGATCACGCAGTATACGCCGGGACTTAATTTTTCGGATTGGGTGACCTACTCCTGTTCCGATGCCATGAAGCATACGACCATGGCAGTGGGTTCCATGGTCTTGTTGGCCGGCACGGCCTACGCCCTTCCTCAGGGAGGCAGTGTGGCAAGCGGCGGAGCAGTCATTTCCCAGCCGAACGCCGTCACTCAGACCATAACGCAGACCGCCGACAAAGCTGTCATCAAGTGGCAGAACTACAATGTCGCCTTCGGCGAGACTGTGAATTACAATCAGCTCAGAGGAAGCGACTCCCTGACGGTAAATCTCATTAGAGACAGCTCGTTTATGGACGGGTCGGTTACCGCCAACGGGCATCTGTGGTTCATGTGCCCCGATTTTACCGTTGGTCCCAACGGTATTATCAATACGGCAGGTTTACTGATCGGTGCGAGTGATGGTAAAGATGAACCAGAATCCTTAGCTGGAAAGTATACCTTTGCAGCCCCCTCTTCGTCCATAGGTTCGATCGTAAATCAAGGCAAAATCATCACCGCGGACGGCGGATACGTCGTTCTTGCGGCCCCTAAAGTGGTTAACGAAGGCACCATCACCGCCAATCTCGGTAAGATCTATCTTGCATCCGGCAATGAGTTTACCCTCAACTTTGCCGGAAACAGCCTCATTAATCTGGTGATCGATAAGGCAGCACAAGACTCCCTCGGCGTTACCAATAAGGGCAAAATCATTGCAGACGGCGGTCAGGTTGTGCTCTCCGCGCGCGCTGCCGGCGATCTGCTCAATAATGTAGTTAATAATGAAGGCATTATCCAAGCCAGATCCATCGTGGAGAAGGATGGGAAGATCCTCCTCGACGGCGGCAATAGCGGCATCGTCGCCAACAGCGGCATTCTGGATGTCTCGGGCAAGGTTGCTGGCGCCAAAGGCGGCGAGGTTGCACTGCTCGGCAAGTATGTCGGCCTCTTCGGCGACGCGAAGATTGACGCCTCCGGCGACGCCGGCGGCGGTACCGTCCTCGTCGGCGGCAATTACCAGGGAAAAGGACCGGAAGCCAACGCCTACCGCACCTTTGTGGGCGAGGACGTCGCCATTGATGCCGATGCCCTCACCTCCGGTGATGGCGGGAAGGTCGTCGTCTGGTCGGACGACGCCACCTCATTCTACGGCAACATCTCCGCGCGCGGCGGCGCCCTCTCCGGCGACGGCGGGTTTGTGGAGGTATCGGGTAAGCGGTATCTGGATTACAATGGCTGGGTTAACACGCTGGCGCCGATGGGCGCTGCGGGCACCCTCCTGCTTGACCCTGACGAAATTACCATCATTCATGGCGCGGTCGATACGATCACCAATATCGGCGCGACCGCCCCGTTTGCGGACAGCACGACCACCAAGGGAAATCTGTCTGACCTCACGATCAACACGCAACTGGGTTTAGGGAGCGTCACCGTTAAGACCTCGACGGATGGGATGACATCCAATTCCGACGTGGTCATTAACCTCCAGAGCCACACACTCACGCTCAACTCCGCCACCTATATCGATCTCGGCGGAACGTTCAACGGAGCGGGCAACCTCAACCTTAATTTTATGACCCTGTTGGATCTCTCCGGCAACCCCATTTTTGCCGGCGGTTCGGTCGTAACCGCAACCGGCGGCAGCGCCAACGACACGATCATCGGGTCGGATATCGCGACCGGGTGGACGATCACCGGCGCCAATGCAGGTTCCCTGATCAACTTGAGGGGAGAAATTGACTTTACGGGTGTCGATCGCCTTACGGGCGGCTCGGCCAACGACACCTTTACGCTGGCCTCTAACGTGGCTTCCTTCAACGGCATCATTGCGGGCGGCGGCGGAACGAACAGGCTAGCTGCGACCGACGGCGCCAACGCCTGGGTTGTGACGGTAGCAAACGCCGGTACGTTGAACGCGACCACCACCTTCAGCGGTATCAGCGCACTTGCGGGCGGCAGCGGTGCGGACACCTTCACGCTGGCCTCGAACCTTGCGACCTTCAACGGCGCAATCGACGGCGGCGCCGGGACGGATACTCTGGGTGCGACCGACGGCAGCAACATTTGGGTCTTGACGGATGTGAAGACCGGCGCGTTGAACACAACCACCACCTTCAGCAACATCAGCAAACTGGCCGGCGGCACGGGTATTGACAGCCTGATCGGCCTGGCGGTGGGGGACACCTACAGCATCTCCGGCGCCAATGCGGTAACGCTGACGACCGGGGCCTTGAGCGCCACGTCGATTGAGACCCTGACCGGCGGCGCGGGCAACGACACCTTCACGCTAGCGACCAACGTGACGACCTTCAACGGCGCGATTGTCGGCGGCGGCGGCACGGACACCCTGAAGGCGACCAACGGCACCAACGCCTGGGTATTGATGGCTGCGAATGCCGGCAACTTGAATGCGACCACGACCTTCAGCGCCATCGATGCACTGACCGGCGGCAGCGGAACGGACACGCTCACGGTCACGCGGGACGCCAATATCACGCTGACCGACGCCGCTTTGACGATCGGCGGCGTTGCGGAATTAACCTTGAGTAGTATTGAGTCAGCCGCGCTCACGGGCGGGGCGAGCGCAAATACCATCGACGTCAGCGGCTGGACCGGCACGCGCACCGCAACGATTTTTGCAACCGACGGCGCGGATACGGTCGTCGGCACCAGCACGGCCGCGAACACGACCCTGACGGGCCAGAA
>JAHFBU010000273.1 GCA_023249795.1 Syntrophaceae bacterium | reverse complement strand
TACATCACCGACTCCGGTCTCCTGAAAAAGGACCAGCTCAAGCAGGATGTGGGCAAAATCAACGGCTTCTACCTGAACAATGGCTTCATCAACGCCCAGGTCGGTGAGCCCGAGATCACCCATGACCGGGCAGGAATCACCATCAAGATCCCCATTTCGGAAGGAAAGCAGTTCCGTGTGGGCGAAGTGGCGATCACCGGCGACGAGCTTACAACCCCTCGGACGCTTCTGATGGATAAACTTCAGATCAAAAAGAAGGACTTCTACGACCGCGACGCGATCATGAGGGATACGGATTACCTGACCCAGGTCGCCAACGACGAGGGATACGCCAATGCCGACGTCATCCCCCGCACCGAACCACAGGAAAAAACCCAGACGGTCGACGTGACATATGTGATCGCCAAGAAAAAACCGGTTTATTTCAACAGGATCAGCATCACCGGCAACACCAAGACGCGCGACAAGGTCATCCGCCGCCAACTCTCCGTGGCCGAAGGGGATCTCTACAGCCGGACCAACCTGAAATACAGCTATATGGCCCTCAACAGGATGCGTTATTTCGATGAGGTCGACTTTCAGACCGAGAAGGGCCCCGATGAAACCCTTACGGATATCGCCATCCGCGTCAAGGAAAAACCGACGGGCCTGTTCAGTGTCGGCGCCGGATACAGCGCGCTGGACCATGCCGTCATTTCGGCCCAGGTCTCCCAGCAGAACCTTTTCGGCCGAGGACAGACCCTGAGCCTCAAGGCAAGCCTCGGCGCCACCTCCGCACTTTACGACCTTTCCTTTATCGAACCCTGGCTCTTCGACATGCCCCTCTGGAGCAAGTTCGACATCTGGAACCTATACCGGCTGTATGATTCCTATAAACTTGACTCCAAGGGATTCGGAGCGACGGTGGGTTATCCTCTATGGCCGCACGTGACCGGTTACATCGGGTATCGTATCGCAGTAAATAATGTGAGGGATGTCCTGGATACGGCCGCTAACGCCATCAAGAAGCAGATAGGGCAGACGACGACCAGCGGCGTCACCCTCACCACGACCAGGGACACGACGGATGATGTGATGTTTCCCTCCACCGGATCGAAGAACAGTGCTTCGGTGGAATATACCGGCGTTCTGTTCGGCGATGTCAGCTTCACCCGTTTGGGGCTGTCCTCTTCCTGGTTCTACCGCCTCCCCCTGGACACCGTCTTCGGCGTACGCGGGAGGATGGGCTACATGATGAGCAACGAGGGGAAAGAAATCCCTATCTACGAGCGGTACTATCTCGGAGGAATCAACTCCGTTAGAGGGCTCCGGTGGTTCGGACCGAAGGATCCCGCGACAGGAGATGTCATCGGCGGGCTCACGATGCTGAACTTCAATTTCGAGTATGTCTTCCCGTTGATCAAGAACGCCGGGATGAAAGGGCTTGTCTTCTTCGACACCGGCAACACCTGGAACAGTGGCTATAACCTCGGCGATATGCGGAAAACGGCAGGCGTGGGGATTCGGTGGTACTCGCCGATCGGTCCTCTCCGGCTGGAATGGGGGTATGTCCTCGACCCCAAGGAAGGCGAGGCGGCCAGCCGATTCGAATTCGCGATGGGGATGTTCATGTAGAAAAAGGCGGGGGATCTATCGATTTTCCGGTTTGTGGTCATCGGTACGAACAAAGTTGCAGAGGAAAGGGGAATGGGGAAATGAAAAGGTATGGTTGGATTATCGTGGGAATGGCGATACTGACCCTCGCTCTCTCAGAAGCGCTGGCTGCCGCGGCCGAGAAAACGGGGTTTGTGGATGTCCGGGAGGTCATGATAACCTCGAACGCAGGCAAGAAGGCGGCCGAGGATTTCAGGAAAACCTACGAAAAAGAGAAGGCGGTTATTCAGGAGCGGGAAAACGAACTGAAGAAGCTCAAGGATGAACTTGAGAAGCAGCGCCCGCTTCTCAAGGAAGAGGCCATAAAGGAAAAGGATTCGACTCTTCAGAAGAAATACCGGGATTATCAACTCCTGGTAAAGGATTCCGAAGAGGAGCTCCGCGCGAAGGATCAGGAGCTTTCCAAAAAGCTGCTCCCCGAGATCATGAAGCTGGTCCAGGCAATCGGCGAGAAGGAGAAATACACCCCTGGCCTACTACGCAAAGGAGAACGACCTGACGAAACGGGTGATCGAGGAATTCAATAAGACTTACAAGCCCAAGAAATAGCGGGACGCACAGCGAACGGTGAAGAAAACACTTAACGAGATCGCGGTGTTTTTGGGCGGCGACGTCATCGGCGACGGTGGGGTTGTCATCGAGCGGGTCCGGGGAATCGATGATGCCGGCGAAGGAGATCTCACCTTCATTGCCAACCCGAAGTACCGGAAGAAGCTCGATACGACGGGCGCCAGTGCGATCCTTGTCGCCCCGGCGACGGTCTGTCCGGGGAAAAACCTCCTTACCGTCGCGGATCCCTACATCGCCATGGGCAGGCTGCTCGCCCTCTTCCACCCCGAGGAAGAGGAGATACCGGGGATCCACGCGGATGCACGGATCGAGGCCGAGGC
>JAHFBU010000040.1 GCA_023249795.1 Syntrophaceae bacterium | reverse complement strand
AAAACCCCTTCTTCCATCGTTTCCCGCACGGAAAAGCCCGCGAATGTCAGATTATGGATATCTCTTTGAATCGGCTCCCGAAAAAGGGGGTGATCAAAATGGGCGGAGAATGCCGGCATGAGCCGCAAACGAGGCGCTCGTTTCTTTCTTTTCTGAAAGCGGAAGATCTCATTTCCCGCAGGGGAGAGGACCAATTGCGTTTCGAACTGCCCCCCTGTCCGGCGAATACAATGGCAGGTGCCGGAGAAGAGAGACCGCTCGTTCCTGCTGAGTTGGATCGAACAGGGGGCGTCAGCATTCATCCAGATAAAGGTGCCGTTTGCATCAGGAATCAATCGAACGCGGAAGGCCTGCGGGCTGAAGTCGATAAGATCCCCCCGGGCGGTAAAGCCGTTCTGGGTCATAACGACACTGACACCCCGGCATACACGCCTGCGAACGCATCGTTTCCCCAGAAGGAAGGCATTCTCGGGAATCGCGGTTGAAAAGCCCTCTTCGTTGAATTCAATAACGCGGATCGGGAACCGGATCAGGGAGAGGCCGTCCTCGGCGATCAGGTCTTGAAACTGAACATCGGCCGGAACGGGGAGGGCCCCCTGTGGCCATCGGCAGCGGACCTCTCCAGGTGAGCAGGATTCAATGCTGCAAGGCAGAAGATAACTTTCATCATATTGCTTGTCAATGACGAGGGCGAAGACGGGGGTGCCTGAAAAATGAAGGTGATGAACGATGTTGATCAGTTTCTTTTGCTTGATGACGGGGGCATTATGGACGGGCTGAAAGATGTCCCGATGAAGAAAAGGGCTCGATGACGGAAAGCTGCCGTCTCCGGGCGTCTGAGGGTTTTGTGCGTCCAAGAGGGAAAGGTGATCCACGCTCTCCTTGCCTATGAGACTTGCCGATAATAACCTCTTTACATGCCGAAGCTCTGCGGACCTTCGTGTATGGATATTTTTCTTGTGCGGTCCATATAACGACAATGGCCGTTTCTGTCAATAACTATATCCCGCATATCGCGGGAATGAACGAAACCGACAGCCACCGGGAGATTGATCAAGGTGGCGATGATCGGTCATGACGGATGTTTTCGATCATTTTTACAGGCGCTGTCTTCAGCAATGAGGTCGAAACAGATGTTTGCTAAAAAAGATTATCGGATATAAATAGAAAAATATGTGGCGGACGAACCGGCCGGAGGAATAAATGCATTGGAGGATACATCCATGGAAGAACGTTTGAATGCACTGGAAATCGCGTTGGGCAATGAGATGAATGAGCACCATTTCTACCTGAAGAACGCCGAACGAACGGTGAATCCCGTCGGCAAGGCGATGTTCGCACAGATCGCCGCCGAGGAGTTGGAACACTTCGAGCGGCTTCGGCAACTGGCCGACAACTGGAAGGAGGACCGGAAGTGGCCGGAGACGGTTCCCCTGAAGGTGGAGGATACGATGGTAAAAGCTGTTTTCGGCAAGGCCGCCAGGTCGGCGGGGAAGACTGCCGGCGACGCCTACGATTTGGCGGCGGTCCGCCGGGCGATCGAATTTGAGGCCAGGGGGGCGCAGTTCTACGCCGAACTTCGGGACAAATCGGCCGATCCGAAGGAAAAGGCTTTCTTCGGCCTGCTTTCCGACATCGAACGGGAACACCACGCTTCCCTCAAGGATACGGAAGAGTTTTTCGTGAATCCGGCCGCCTGGTACCAGAATGCTCAGAGTTCGGGCCTGGACGGAGCGTAATGGAGGCAGGGTTTGAGCGATAAATGGGAGCGCGATGTGGTGGCCCGCTTGACATCGGCGTCAAGCGGTTTGGCCCCGCAGGGAGTCTTCAATCGCCTCCAGCTTCAGGCTTACGTCGTTCCATGTATAGTAGAGATCGTCCAGCTTCGCGGAGGTGAACAACAGATCCTGATTGAGCTGCCGGATCCTGCCCGGATCCCGGTAGATATCCGGATCGCAGAGAACCGCTTCGTACTCTTTCCGCTTCGCCTCCAGAAGGGCGATTTGTGCTTCGGTCGCGGTCAGATCGCGCTTCAGTGCCGATGTGGCCTGGAAGATCCGGTTCCGCTCTTCCGCCTCGAACCGTTTTTCCTGTTTCGTTTTGCGGTTTGGCTCTTCCTTCGGTGTTGCGTCCTGTTCTCCGGTGGGCGCGGTGATCGGTTGTTCTACTGGGCGGGGAGCTGCGCCACTTTGCTCCTCGCGTCTCTTCTCGATGAAATAGGAATAATTGCCGGGGTATTCGTGGCAGACCCCATCCCGAAGTTCGAAGACGCGGCCGACCAGACAGTCGAGAAAATAGCGATCGTGTGAGACGATGAGCATTGTCCCCTGGTAGTGCAGCAGCGCGTTCTGAAAAATCTCCCGCGTCTTCAGATCGAGATGGTTTGTCGGTTCGTCGAGGATCAGGAGGTTCGTGTCCGAAAGGAGGAGCTTCAGCAGCGCAAGACGGGATTTTTCCCCTCCGGACAGGACGGAGATCTCCTTGTAGATGTCGTCGCCGGAAAAGAGGAAGGCGCCCAGAAGGTTCCGCCGCTCCTGGTCGTTGCTCCGCGTTCCGGCGGCGTTGACCTCTTCCCAGATCGTCCGCCGGTAGTCCAGGTTCTGAGCGCTTTCCTGCGAGAAGAAGCCCATCTTGACGTTCAGCCCTGTAGCGACTTCGCCCGCGGAAGGCGTCTCGGTGCCCCCCAATATTCGGGAAAGGGTGGACTTCCCCGCTCCGTTCACCCCGACGAAAGCCGCTTTTTCACCCCGGTAGAGCGTGAAGTTGACGTCGTGAAAAACGTTAAGATCCCCGTAGGACTTGGCAAGGCGGCGGACCGAAAGAACCTCTTTTCCGCTTCGTGGGCTTTCCGGGAAGCGGATCGTCACGGTTTTCCCCCCATTCTCCTCGCGGAGAATGTCGAATTTTTCCAGCATTTTGAGCCTGCTCTGAACCTGGTTTGCTTTGGTTGCCTTGTAGCGGAACCGTTCCACGAATTCCTTGATTCGCTTGATTTCCGCACGCTGGAGTTCCATCTCTTTTTTCAAGGCCTCGCGGCGCCGCTCCTTCTCGCAGAGGTAGTAGGAATAGTTTCCCTTGTAAATCGTTATGGTCCGGCTGGCGAGCTCGGCGGTCACGTTGACGATCTTGTCGAGAAAAACGCGGTCGTGGGCGATTGTGATGATCGTTCCGGGGTAGTCCTTGAGCCAGCTTTCAAGCCACTCAAGGCTCTCCGTGTCAAGATGGTTGGTCGGTTCGTCGAGGAGCATGATATCCGGCCGGGAGAGCAGGATGACGGCGAGCATGATCCGCATCTTCCAGCCGCCGGAAAAATCTCCGCAGTTCTTCGTAAAATCACTGTTCCGGAAACCGAACCCCGCAAGGACCTGTTTGACCTGCGCCGAGAAAGCGTAACCGTCTTTCGCGTTGAATCGGGCGACGGCGTCTTCATAGTCTCTCAGGAGTTTCTCATGGGTCGGGTCGCTAACGTCGCAGCGCGAGAGTGCCTCCTCGCCCCGTTTCATCGCCTCCTCCAGGTCGGCAATCCCGCTCTTCCGGCGGAGAAAGTCCAACAGGGGAAGGTTATCGAGTTCGACGAGATCCTGGGGCAGGTAGCCGATCGATACTTTTTTCCGGTCGGGGATCTCAATCGATCCCGCATCCGGATCGACGATGCCCGTTAACATCCGCAGAAGGGTCGTCTTCCCGGTGCCGTTGTCGCCGACAAGACCGACCCGGCTCCGGTCGCTAATGGTCCAGGTCAGCCGGTCGAAAATCTTCCGGTCGCCGAAAGAGAGGCTGATGTCTCGCAGATAAATCAATATTCCTAACCTCCTGCCGTTTTTGGGGCGGCCGGCTCAGCTCGCGCAAAACCGTTACTTCACCATCCGGCAGTGTTTCGATGCAATTCCAGACGTGGTCGCTCACTCCCCCTTGTTACGGAAGAAGAGTCGGATCGGAACCTCTTCGAACCCGAAGGTCTCCCGGATCCGGTTGACCAGATAGCGTTCGTAGGAGAAGTGGATGGTGCCGGGGTTCCGTACAAACAAGATGAAGGTGGGGGGTTTGATCGCGACCTGCGTGATGTAGTTGAAGACGTGCGGCCGGCTCTGGCGGCCGGGCGGCGGATTGTTCTCGATGATTTCACGGATTTTCCGGTTGAGTTCGCCCGTTTCGATACGCTTTGTGTACTGGGCGTAGACCCGTTCGACCAGTTCAAAAATATTTGTGACCCGCTGGCCGGAGAGGGCGGAGACGAAGATGATGGGGGCGAACTCGAGAAACTTCGAGTTGTAGCGTATGTCCTCGACGAAAGTTCCAAAGGTGCTGTTGTCCTTTTCGACCAGATCCCACTTGTTGACGACGAGGACGCAGGCTGTTCCTCTTTCCATGGCCAGACCGGCGATCTTGACGTCCTGCTCGCTGATCCCCTCCTTGGCGTCGAGGAGGATGAGCGCGATGTCGGCCCGTTCGATGGCCTTGATGGCCTGGACGATGGTGTATTTCTCCAGTGTAAGGCTGATGCGGCTCTTCCGACGGATTCCCGCGGTATCGATGAGGAGGTATTTCTTCCCGTTGCGGCTGAAGGGGGTGTCGATGGCGTCTCGCGTCGTTCCAGGGGTGGGGTTCGCAATCGTCCGCTCATAGCCGAGGATGCGGTTGACGAGGGAAGACTTGCCGACATTGGGTCTGCCGATGACGGCAATCCGGATGCGGTCTCCCTCCTCTTCGCTCGTGGGTTTGGCTATCGGGAGGTGCTCCGACACGGCGTCCATCATCTCGTCGAGGCCCTGCCCGTGCTGCGCGGAAATGGCGTAGATGTTTTCGATCCCGAGGCGGTAGAATTCGGATACCAATGCCTCGTGGCGCGGGCCGTCGATCTTGTTCACCGCATAGAAGGTCTTCTTTTGCGACATCCGGAGCAGGCGGGCGATCTCCTGGTCCGAGGGGGTAAGCCCATCCCTGCCGTCCATCAAGAAAAGAATGATGTCCGCCTCCTCGATGGCGAGCGTTGTCTGTTCACGCATCTGGACGAGGATTTCCACCGCGGATGCCGGTTCGAATCCTCCGGTATCGATCAACGTGAACGGTCGTTCGTTCCAGGCGCTTTCCGCGTAGTTGCGGTCCCGCGTTGCCCCCGGTTCGTCGATGACGATGGCTTTGCTCCGGCCGGCCAGGCGATTGAACAAGGTCGATTTGCCGACGTTCGGCCGGCCTATGATTGCAATGACAGGTTTCATGATCGGACCTTTTACCCTATGGGCGGTGGAAAGTCCACCTTTGCTTCTTAGGGATTGAGATCCCGTCCCCGGACGGCGAAGTAGATGGTGCCGATAAGGCCGCAGGCGGTCGCGACAAGCAGGTTGAGGGTCGGTGAGAACAGCCAGAGAAAACCGCCGGCGAAGGCCGCACCGGAAACAACGACGTCCCGGATCAGGTAATAGAGGCCGAACATTCCCGCTTTCTGCTCTTCGGGCGCAAGATCCATGATCAGGGCCTTGCGCGTCGGTTCGCCGAACTCCTTGAGCCCCCGGATGACGAAGGCGGCGGCCATCATCCAGAAGGTGTGGGAGAAGAGGAGGAAGAGTGGAAAAAGGGTGAAATTGAAGAAGGTCATCAGCACAAAGGGTTTCTTCCCGGTCCTGTCGGCAAACCAGGCAACCGGAATATAGACGAGCATCGCGGTGATCATTTCGATCGTTGTGAGGAAACCGAACTGCACCGCGCTGATCCCGTTGATCTTGATGCACCAGATCACGACGAAGGCGTAGGGGATCTGCTCGGCAAAGCGAATCAGGATGTCCGAGACGAGCAGGTTCCTGAGATCCGGGCTCATGAACCGCCACAGGTGCAAGGGCCGTTTTTCCCCTTTGCCCCGTTTGCCGTCGTCAACGATCATCGCCTGCTGGAGGACGAGGGAGACCATTCCCAGGAGCAGGGCCGCGCCGAAGGCGAGACGGATGCCGGCCGTTTCTCCGTAAACCCCGATCAGGACGCCGCCGATGATGGGCCCCAGGGCCATCGGGATGCGTCGGACGAGCGAGTGGATCGACACCCCCATCGTCCGCTTTTCCTGTGGGAGTGCCCGGGAGACGAGACTCATCGTTGCCGGGAGAGAGAGGGCCGACCAGGAGAGAAAGAAAGCGGCGCCGATAAGGACGGCGAGCCAGTGGGGAAAGACGATGACAATGAGATAGCCGAACATGGCAACGAGGTTGAAGACGATCAACGCCCGTTTGTGGCCGAGGCGATCACTGAGATAGCCTCCGGGAAAGGAATAGAGGGCGGAGAGAAGATTATCCATGCCGTTGAGAAAGCCGACCGACAGGATGCCGCCCCCGAGGGCAAGCAGGTAGATCGGGAGGAACCGTTCGGCCATCTTTTCGCCGAGGCCGACGAGGATTGCCATGAACAGGAGGGCCACAATGCTTTTTCGGAGGCCGAAGAAATCGATCATCCGTCGACGCCAGGTCATTTTCGCATGCCTTCTCTCGCGGAAAATTCGCTCAATCCGTTGATGGCGGTGTCTAACACCATTGCAGGCAGCCGGTCAAGTTTTCCGGAACCGGCGCCACGATCCGGCCCCTTGCCTAATAAACTGGAAAATTTTCTTGACAATTCATTTGAAAATAAATAATAGTCGCCGAAAATAAAGATATATTATCATGTTAATTGAGAAGAACGTTGTTATTGCAGGTTCACGGAAACGAGCGTGAAGGGCCATCATATCAGGAGGGGGAGATGAACAAGTCTGGACTCATCGAAGCGTTAAGTCGGAAGGAAAATCTGACGGAGAAAATGGCGATTGACGTGGTCAATCTGGTTTTCAAGGGGTTTACCGATGAACTGAAAAAAAACGGCCGGATCGAAATCAGGGGATTCGGAAGTTTTGTCGTGCGAAAGTACGAAGCCTACACGGGGAGAAACCCCAAGACCGGAAAGAGCATCAAGGTCTCCCCCAAGAAGCTCCCTTTCTTCAAGGTGGGCAAGGAGCTCAAGGAGAGGGTTGACGGCAAGCAGTAGCGCCGTCCCTTTCTTTTTTGCATAATCTCCAAATCATAATCATCCCGCTGCGAACAAGACGGGGGGCCATCCGTGGCCCCCGTTTTTCGTGACGCGGATTCGGATAAACCCTTCCCCCTGAATCAGGGCATCAAGCCTTCTTCGCGGAAGCTGAAAAAGCGGTTTTCGCCGATGATGATGTGGTCGTGGACGAGGATGTCGAGCATCCTTGCCGTATCCTGAATTGTTTTCGTCAGGCGGATGTCGGCATCCGAGGGGCGCACATGGCCCGACGGGTGGTTGTGGGCGAGGATGATCGCCGAGGCCTTCTTTTTGAGCGCATTCTCGAGAACCTGCCGCGGATAGACCACGGCCTGATTGGCAACCCCCTTCTGAACGGTTTCAAACTCGATAATCTGGTTCTGCGCGTCGAGATAGATCACGCAGAACTCCTCATCCTTTTTTCCGCCCATCGCCGTCCGGCAGTAATCGAAGAGTTCGGACGTGCAGGCAATCTGGGGCTTTTCCATCGCCTTCTGTTTGAGGTAGAGCGAGACGAGTTCCTTGAGAAATATAATTTCAATCGCGGAAGCTTTTCCCACCCCTTTGATTTTTGCCAGATCGCCGATCTCCGCATCGACGATCCCCTTGAGCGATCCGAACTCCCGAAGAAGGGCCTTTGCCAGGGGTTTCACGTCCCTTCGCGGGATCGCATAGGTCAGGAACAACTCCACGACCTCGTACTCATGGAAGGCCTCAATCCCCGCGTTCAGGAATTTCTGCCTCAGCCTATCTCGGTGCCCGCTACGGTCCTCCCCGGGATCTTCAGCCATAAAAGAGCCTTAATCGTCTTTCCGGCAGGTGGAAAATCTGAAAGGGGTGTAGACCGGACAGTGGCCGATGGCGGCGGTGGCCAGGGGGATGATGCCGATGACCCCCCACCAGGACTCGTAATAAAAACCGGCCCAGATGATGGCCAGCCCGATGATGACCCGGACGATGCGGTCATTTTTCCCGACGTTGCATTTCATGATAAGCCCTCCCGTTTGAAAAATGGATCAACCGAGGTTGGCGCTGACGAAATCCCAGTTGATCAGATTGGCGATGACCGCACTTAAATAGTCGGGACGTCTGTTCTGATAATCGAGATAGTAGGCGTGTTCCCACACGTCGATGGTGAGAAGGGGTTTGACGCCGTGGGCGATGGGTGTGTCCGCATTGGCGGTCTTCGTGATTTTCAACTGGCCGCCGTCAACGACCAGCCATGCCCAGCCGCTTCCAAATTGCGTCACACCCGCATTCTTCAACTCTTCCGCAAATTTTTCGTAGCTTTCCCATGCGGCGGCGATTTTGGCCGCCACGGCGCCGGTCGGCGCACCGCCGCCCCCCGCCTTGAGGCATTGCCAGTAGAAGGAGTGGTTCCAGACCTGGGCGGCGTTATTGAAAATCCCCGCCCGGGCGGGATCACCGGCGACCTTCTTGATGATGGTTTCAAGATCGGCATCGGCCAGTTCCGTTCCGGCGATCAGTTTGTTGAGGTTGTCCACATAGGCTTTGTGGTGCTTGCCATGGTGAAACTCCAAGGTGGCGGCGCCGATCACCGGCGACAGGGCGTCCTTGGCATAGGGCAGTTCGGGTAACGTAATCATGGTTGCATCTCCTTTCTCAAGTATTTGCGGGAGACTCTACCATCACTTACGGCATCTTTCCAGAAAAAGATCCCGTCGTTCTCCTGCCTGTATTGGAATTTTCGTCAATCCCAACGTTTCTTGAAATCGAGCCAAATGATGTAACCGATCATGATCATCGTTGCCACGGTCGAGGGGAGCGCCTCCGCCTGACCGAAGAGCGTCAGTGCGAGGCCGCTCGCCAGACCCTGATTCTTGAGGGTGCCCAGCAGGACGAGGCTGGTCCGGGTTTCCTTCGGGATGTGAAAAAGGCCGCACACCCAATCGATGATGAAGCCAAGAAGAAACATGTAAAGCAGCGAGATAAAAACGATGGGGAGGAGGGACCATGTCTGGCCCACCAGGACGCCGCGGTTCAGACCGATCATCGTATAGAGTACGATAAAGAAACTCCAGTTGACCGCCGTTCCCCGGTATGGGTCGATCCGTTCCTTCAACCCTTTCCGGATCAGCAGCCGCGAGAAGGCGAGGGGAAGGGCGATCAACTCCAGCGTGATCATGATGAGCTTGAACGGGTCGAACGCCGCGGTGCTCAGAAGCGTGAGCGAGATAAGCGGCATAATCAAAAGGGCCCCCAGGTAGGCGCCGACCGTGCCGATTAGCGAAAGGGGGCCATTGCCGCGGAGGAAACCGGAGAAGGGGATCACCGCGACGGCAGGCGGAGCCGCTGCCAGAAGAACAAAGCCGGTCCAGAGGGATTCGTTGTGGATCATCAGAGCGCTGAGCCCGATGATGATGTTTCCGAGGACGATGTAGTTCATGACGATCCCGAGCATGGCCGGGAAGAAAAGGGCGCGGGGTTTGAGGAATACATCGTTCCCGATTTCCATCGTGGAGAGGGCCATCGCCAAGGCAAGGGCGGGAAGGAC
>JAHFBU010000272.1 GCA_023249795.1 Syntrophaceae bacterium | reverse complement strand
AACCCTTCGTCCGGATCTGCCGGGCGGGTCAATTACCCAACATCTCCTCGGTCGTCGGTTCGAACTTCTGCGATATCGGCGTGACCGTGGACAAGCGAACCGGGCGGCTCATCGTCGTCTCCGTGATCGACAACCTGATCAAAGGGGCCTCCGGCCAGGCGATTCAGAACATGAACCTGATGTCCGGTCTCCCGGAGGGGACCGGCCTGCCGCTGGTTGCCCTGTATCCCTGAGAACCTGCTGAAAATCTGGAGAAGCGAGCGATGACACTTAAAATCTACAACTCCCGGTCGAGACAGAAAGAGGAATTTCAGCCCCTGCGGGAGGGGAAGGTCGGAATCTACGTTTGCGGGATCACGGCATATGACCTCTGCCATGTGGGACATGCCCGTTCGGCGATCGTTTTCGATGTGATCACCCGTTATCTCCGCTACCGCGGCTGGGAAGTCACCTATGTGAAGAATTTCACCGATGTCGATGACAAGATCATCGACCGGGCTCGCCGCGAGAATACCGGGATCAGCGAAATCGCCGAGCGGTACATCCGCGAGCACGACAATGACATGGATGCGCTCGGCGTTGCGCGTCCCACATTTGCCCCCCGGGCGACAGAGAACATCGACGGAATGATCCGTCTCGTGACGACCCTGCTTGAGAAGGGGTTGGCCTACCCGGTGGAAGGGGACATCTATTATTCGGTGGAACGGTTTCCGGGGTATGGGAAGCTCTCGGGTCGGAACATTGAGGAGATGCTGGCCGGCGCCCGGGTCGACGTCAACGACAAGAAGCGTAACCCCTTCGATTTCGCCCTCTGGAAGGCGAGCCGGGAGGGGGAACCCTGGTGGGAAAGCCCCTGGGGACACGGCCGACCGGGGTGGCACCTCGAATGCTCGGTGATGTGCCGTCGCCACCTCGGGGACACCTTCGATATCCACGGGGGGGGCGAAGATCTGGTCTTTCCGCATCATGAAAACGAAATAGCCCAGTCGGAAGGGGCAACCGGCAAGACGTTGGCCCGGTATTGGATTCACAACGGGTTCGTCCGGGTGAACAGCGAGAAGATGTCAAAATCCCTCGGAAACTTCTTTACCATCCGGGATATCCTGCGGCAGTATCATCCCGAGGTCCTGCGGCTTTTCCTGCTTCAGAGCCATTACCGGAGCCCCGTCGACTTTTCCGATGCCGCATTGAGTGAGGCGCGTCAGGGGATGAACCGGTTCTATTCGACGCTGAAACTGCTTAAGGATATTGAAGCGGGCGGAACGGAGGCGGCCACCGAAGCGGCGGAGAAAGACGGGGAGATGAAGGCGCAGCTCCTGAACCTCCGTGAGCGCTTCCGCGAGGCGATGGACGACTACTTCAACACGGCACGCGCCATCCGCCTGCTCAACACAACGCTTGCGGAGAAGAAACCGGGCGTTTCGCGCGGCGTCTTGGTCGAAGCGGGGAAAACCTTTCTGGAGATCGGCTCCGTGCTGGGGCTCTTCCGGCAGGAAGCGGACGAATACTTGCGTCAGGACCGGGAGCGGGAAGCGGTGAAACGGGGGCTGTCCGTTGCGGAGATCGAGCGCCTCATTGCGGAGCGCCGGGCCGCGCGGGCGGCAAAGATGTGGCAGCGGGCCGATGAGATCCGGAACGGTCTTGCCGTGCAGGGGGTGATCCTCCGGGACGGGCCGGATGCCACGACCTGGAGGATCTCGTAGCGCTGCGGTTCAAAATTCCCACGTCAGAGCTATGATTTCGCGCCGCCGGGAACGGGGCCGTCGCCCCGAATCCTTCAAGCGCCGGTCAGTGGGCCGGTCTTCAGCGGGTTTGCCGTCATTCACCGAATCGGTCTGCGTTGAGCAACCGTTCAAATATTTGCGGGTGCAATAATGGGGAGAAAGGTGTATCCTGTTTCCTAAAAGGAGGCGTTTCATGCTGAACAAGCGGATCCTCGCTGGCGTATTCATTCTGGGGTCGTTTTTTATGCCCGCGGGCGGTGGAATTGCGGGGACGAATGGCGGGCCCTGGCCCATGTTCGGCCATGATGCCCGGCATACGGGGCAGAGCGAATATGTGGAGAAGGGGAGCGCGGATAACCCTTATTATTGGCGCACCCCTATGGGGTTTCCCGACCCGAGTCTCCTTGAGACTAACACTTCTCCCGCTTCTCCTACTTCTTCCGCGGCCGTCGGTTCCGATGGGATCATTTACGCCGGGGTGGGCCATAATTCAGACGATGTTCCTTTGGGTGTTCGAGCCCTCTATCCCGAACCGGACAAACCGGATGCCGATAGGGCGAAGTGGACCTACGCTACGAATAACGCCTATGTTCAGTCTTCTCCGGCCATCGGTTCCGACGGGACGGTTTACATCGGGTCCGATGATTATTCCCTCTACGCCCTCGATCCCAATTCCTTCGTTGAGGATCAGGCGCTCAAGAATTACAAGTGGCAATACCGGACGAGTGGCAAGGTCAGATCTTCCCCTGTGATCGGTTCCGACGGGACGATTTATGTCGGCTCCGACGATTCTTACCTCTACGCCCTCAGTCCCGACGGGAACCTCAAGTGGCGATACAAGACGGATAATGGGGTTGAA
>JAHFBU010000039.1 GCA_023249795.1 Syntrophaceae bacterium | reverse complement strand
AGGACATCCTGCATGTCGTAGAGACCGTTATCGCGTCCGACACCGACAACCCAGAAGGCCGCCCGGATTGCACCCCGGGCGAAATTGTCGCGGCTGTGGGCCCTGTGGATGAGTTCAAGCCTCTCCCCCATCCCGCCGAAGATCACGGTATGCTCGCCGACGATATCCCCCGCCCGGACGGTCTGAATCCCGATCTCCGACTACGCACGCTCCCCGATCATCCCCCTGCGGCAGAAGACGCCGTCGCGGTCGAGGTTCCGCCCGAGACTTTCCGCGATGACCTGGGCCATCTTCAGGGCCGTTCCACTCGGCGCATCCTTCTTCATATGGTGGTGCGCCTCTACGATCTCCACATCGTAGTCATCGCCGAGGATCCCGGCGATATCCGCGAGAACCTTTAACATGACATTCACACCGACACTCATATTCGGGGTGAGTACGCACCGGACGGAGGCGGCCAGCTCCTGGGCCCTCTTCATCTCTTCCGCGGTGATCCCGGTACTCCCGATCACGATGGCCTTCCCTTTCGCCGCCGCAATTTCAAGATTTCCAAGCGACGCCTCGTGGGCGGTAAAGTCGATCACGACATCCCCGGATTCGATACAACGGTGCAGATCATCCCGGATGGGTATCCCCGTCCGGCCGAGTCCCAGGCTTTCGCCGACATCCCTTCCGATCGCGGGATGCCCCGTGCGCTCCACGGCGCCCGCAAGTTCGATACCGTCCGTCTCCGCGATGAGGCTGATGACGCGTCCTCCCATCCGCCCCGCGGCGCCCGTCACAATGGCCCTGATCATGACCTCCTCCTCACCCGATCAATCCGTAGTCCTGCATCGCCTTCCTCAGCGCCGCCTCATTCTTCTCCGCCATACGGCAGAGGGGAAGGCGCAGTTCATAGTCGATCTTCCCCATCATCGCGAGCGCCGTCTTGACCGGAATCGGATTCGTCTCAATGAAGAGGGCATCGATCAGCGGGCTCATCCGGTGATGCAGGACGCGCGCCTTGGCCAGATCGCCTGCCGTAAAGGCATCGACCATCGCAGCCATATCCTGCGGAACGACATTGGAGATCACCGAGATGACCCCATGTCCGCCGAGGGCCAAAAGCCCGAGGGTAAAGATATCGTCGCCGGAGAGGACGGAGAAGTCCGGCCCGCAGAGGCGGATCGCGTCGCTCATCTGTTTCAGAGATCCGGAGGCCTCCTTGACGCCGACAATGTTCGGGATATCGGCCAGCCGGGCCAGGGTTTCCGTGGACATGTTCACCCCCGTTCGGCCCTGGATGTTGTAGATGATGATCGGGATCGGAACCTCGTCCGCGATGGCCTTATAGTGCAGGAAGAGCCCCTCCTGAGTCGGCTTGTTGTAATAGGGGCAGACGACCAGCGCCGCATCGGCCCCCGCCTTCATGGCATGTTTCGTCAGGCGGAGCGCCTCCGCCGTGCTGTTGGATCCGGTTCCGGCGATGACCGGCACTCTCTTTTTTGCCGCATCGACCGTGATCTCGATGACGCGATCGTGCTCCTCATGGGATAGAGTCGTCGATTCGCCCGTGGTTCCACAGGGCACAATGCCGTCCGTTCCGGCCACGATCTGTTCCTCGATCAGGCGGCGAAGGGCCTCCTCATCCACTTTTCCGTTCCTGAACGGCGTCACAATCGCGACAATAGCGCCTTGAAACATATATCCTCCTTGCATCTTCTCAAACGTTCATGAAATCGGGAATTTCTTCCCCCCGAGTCAGATCTTCGCAGGTCTCCCGCTTCCGAATGACATACCAGCGCTCGTCCCGCACCAGGATCTCAGGAACCCTGGGACGCGAATTGTAGTTGGAAGACATGGCGAACCCGTAGGCGCCGGCGCTCATCACCGCCATGAGTTCTCCCCGCCTGAAGTCGGGCAGCAACCGCCCCCTGGCTAAAAAGTCGCCGGTCTCACAGATCGGACCGACCACATCCGCCATGATCTCTTCCCCCCCCCGCCGGACAACCGGCCGGATCTGATGGAAGGCGCCGTAGAGGCTGGGACGGATCAGGTCGTTCATTCCCGCATCGACGATGATGAACCGCTTCCCGTCGTTGGCCTTGGTGTAGAGCACGCGGGTCACCAGAATGCCCGCATTGCCGACGATCACCCGGCCCGGCTCGAAGATGAAGGTGCAGTCGAGATCCTTCGAGGCATCGATGATCGCACGGGCGTACTCGTCGGGATGGGGAGGGGTCTCCCGATCGTAGGCGATCCCCAGACCGCCGCCAAGATCGAGATAGCGGATCGCAATCCCCTCCTCCCGAAGCCGTCGGATCAGATCCTTGAGTCGTTCGAGGGCGTCGATAAAGGGCGAAACCTTCGTCACCTGCGAGCCGATATGGCAGCTCACCCCCTTGATGTCCAGACTGGAGAGGGCGACCGCATTGCGGTAGGAGACCAGGGCGCCTTCAACGTCGATGCCGAACTTGTTCTCCTTGAGGCCCGTTGAAATATGGGGGTGGGTCTGGGGGTCGACATCCGGGTTGACCCGAAGGGCAATCCCCGCCCTGACACCCATCGTGGCCGCGCGTTCATTGATCGTCCGCAGCTCCTGATCCGATTCCACATTGAACATCAGGATGCCCGTTTTGAGCGCAAAATCGATCTCGTCGTCTCTCTTGCCGACCCCTGAATAGACGATCTTACCGGGCTCTACGCCGGCCTTCAGGGCGCGGTAAAGCTCCCCGCCGGAGACCAGATCCACGCCGCCCCCCTCCCGGGCGAAGAGGCGGAGAATCGCCGTGTTCGAGTTGGCTTTGACGGCATAGCAGATCATGTGCGGGATCTCCCCAAAGGCCGCATCAAAGACCTGAAAATGTTGCTTGAGCGTGCGGTGGCTGTAGAGGTAAAAGGGGGTGCCCGCCTCCCGTGCAATCTCCTCAACAGAAACCTCTTCGCAGAAGAGCCGGTTATCCCGATAATCGAAGTAATTCATTCTCCCTATATCTTTCTTTTATTACGCTGCTTCGTTCTCAACGCATCTCCCGAAGACGGTCTGCGGGAGCGGACGGTTCGCTGCATTGCCCGCGGAAATCGCACGCCGATACGCGATAAGAATAGAAACGGCCTGTCGTTATGGACGCATCGAGGTAACGGAATCCCTTATCCCCTTCGCGCCGCAAATTCGGATCGGCGACCTTTAGCGTCGCGAACGGCTTGTAGTCCTGAGGGCATCCGGGGCACACCCGGTCTCCCGCCGCCTCGCTCCGGAGTATCCGGAAATGGTCGATTGGCCCTGTCGTTCCGGGTACCGACCAGCCGAGCATGATCCCTTCGGCAACGGAGTCGGCGGTAAGATCGGCGATCGCCGGAGGCAATATCGACTTTGGAGGAATGGGATCCCCCTTTTTGCCACATCCGGGGAAGAGCAGGAGGCCGAACAGGATACAGCCGAGAATCGCGCAACGCATCCGCCGACGTTTCACCATCTCTCGATCTCCGCAATCCGTTTCCGGACCGTTTCCTCCGCCGTGCCTCCCACCGACTTGCGGGCGTTGACCGACTGCCGGGCGGTCAGGGAGAGAAACAGATCCTTTTCGAATCCCTTGTCGAAATTCCGAAATTCCTTCAGGGTCAGCCCGGTCAGTTCCTTCCCATTCTGAATGCAAAATGCCACGAGACGCCCGACGATGCCATGGGCCTCCCGAAACGGCACCCCCTTCATCACCAGATATTCGGCCACATCCGTCGCCGTGGCAAATCCTCCTCCCGCTTCCGCCTCCATCCGATTCCGATTGAAGGTCAGCCGTCCGACCATCGCGGCAAGGATGCCGAGGCAGGCCGCTACTGTATCGACTGTGTCGAAGAGGGGCTCCTTGTCCTCCTGGAGATCCCGATTGTAGGTCATCGGCAGCCCTTTGAGAATCGTAAGCAGTGCAACGAGGTTCCCATAGACGCGCCCGGTTTTCCCGCGGATCAGCTCCGCGACGTCGGGATTCTTCTTCTGGGGCATGATGCTGCTCCCCGTCGTGAAGGCGTCTGCAATCTCGACATAACCGAACTCGCCGCTCGACCAGAGCACCAGGTCCTCGCAGAAACGGCTCATGTGCATCATGATCAGCGATGCGGCGAAGATGAACTCCGCGACAAAGTCCCGGTCGGAAACCGTATCGATGCTGTTTTCGGTCACCGCGGGAAACTTGAGCAGACGCGCGACATAATCCCGGTCGATGGGAAGCCCCGTCCCGGCCAGCGCCGCGGCGCCCAGCGGCATGACATTCACCCGCTTCAGGCAGTCGAGCATCCGTGCCTCGTCCCGATCGAACATCTCCCGGAAGGCCAGCAGGTAGTGGGACAGCAGCACCGGCTGCGCCTTCTGCATGTGGGTGTAGCCGGGCATGACCGCGCCCATCTCTTTTTTCGCCAGCTCGATGAATCCCGCCTTCAGGGATTTAAGAAGCCCGACCACCCGGCTGATCTCCGCTCGAAGATAGAGACGGATGTCGAGGGCGATCTGGTCGTTCCGGCTCCGGCCCGTGTGGAGCTTGCCGCCGGCCTCGCCGATCCGGGCGATCAGGGCCTTCTCGACGGCCATGTGGATGTCCTCGTCGCCGGCCTGAAAAGCAAAGTTCCCCGCCTCGATGTCGGCCAGGATCTTCCCAAGGCCGCTCCGAATCGCCCTTGCCTCTTGCTGCGAGATGATCCCCTGTTTCGCCAGCATCCGGGCGTGGGCGACGCTCCCTTCGATATCGTACCGATAGAGGCGTCGGTCGTAATGCACCGAGGCCGTAAAATTCTCCACCTCCCGATCCGTCGATTCGCTGAACCGTCCCCCCCAGGGTTTATCCTCTATTTTCATCGGCAGTCTCTATCCCCGTTCATTCATCATCGCGAGAATCCGCAGGCGCAGTGCATTCAAGCGGATAAATCCCGTTGCATCTTTTTGATTATAGACCCGTTCCTTCTCGAAGGTCGCGAAGTCCTCACTGTAGAGGGAAAGGGGGGATTTTCTGCCGACGACGATGCAGTTGCCCTTGTAGAGTTTCAGCCTTGCGGTCCCCGTCACGCGCTCCTGCGTGTCATCGATGAATTTCTGGAGGACCTCCATCTCCGGGGCGTACCAGAAACCGTTGTAAACGAGCTGCGCATATTTCGGGATCAGGGAATCCCGCATCATCATGACCTCGCGATCCATCGTGATCGACTCGACGGCGCGGTGCGCGGCCCACAGCGCGGTGCCACCCGGCGTCTCATAGACCCCGCGGGACTTCATGCCGACAAAACGGTTCTCGACCATATCAACGCGGCCGATCCCGTTCGCCCCGGCAACGGTGTTCATGTGATCCATAAGCCTGGCCGGGCTCATGGCGACACCGTCCACGGAGACCGGAACCCCCTTCTCAAAACCGATTTCCACATAGGTCGGCTGGTCCGGCGCCGCCTCCGGCGAGACCGTGATCACGAACATATCCTCGTTAGGCTCCGACCAGGGATTTTCGAGAATCCCCCCCTCGTGGGAGATGTGGAGCAGGTTCCGGTCGCTGCTGTAGGGTTTTGCCTTCGTGAGCGGAAGGGGGATGCCATGTTTTTCGGCGTAATCGATCATCGAGGCGCGCGAATCGAAGCCCCAGTGGTCGTCCCTCCAGGCCGCGATGATCCTGATCGCCGGATTGAGGGCCATATAGGTCAACTCGAACCGCACCTGGTCGTTCCCCTTCCCCGTCGCCCCGTGGCAGACCGCATCTGCCCCCTCCAGCGTCGCGATCTCGAGCTGCCGTTTGGCAATCAGCGGGCGGGCAAGCGACGTCCCCAACAGATAGGTGCCTTCGTAAATCGCATTTGCCCGGAGCGCCGGAAAAACGAAATCCCTTGCAAACTCCTCGCGGAGATCGTCGATGTAGATCTTCGAGGCTCCGGTCTTGAGCGCCTTCTCCTGAAGACCGGACAACTCTTCCTTCTGGCCGATGTCGGCGGCAAAACAGACCACCTCGCACCCGTAGGTTTCGATCAGCCATTTCAAAATCACGGACGTATCCAATCCTCCCGAATAGGCCAGGACCACTTTCTTCACTTCACTCACTCTCTTGGACCTCCTTCATCGCATCAAGATTTCCATGATGGCCTTCTGCACATGGAGACGGTTTTCCGCCTCGTCGATCACGACCGAACGGGAACCGTCGATCACCTCCGCCGTGATCTCCTCGCCCCGGTGGGCGGGCAGGCAGTGCATGATGAGCACATCCTTTTTCGCCAGATCGACCAGGGGCTGGTTGACCTGATAGCCCTCAAAACGTTTCATTCTCTCTTCCCGTTCGGCCTCCTGTCCCATGCTGGCCCAGACATCCGTATAGATCACGTCGGCGTCGCGGACGGCCTCCGCCGGCTCTCGATGGAGGGTGACCCCGGCAGGCGCCTCCGCCACCCCCCGCTTCAGGATCTTCGCGTCCGGATCATACCCGTCGGGGCAGGCCAGGTCAAGGTGAAACGGCAGTTTCGCCGCGGCGTTGATCCAGGAGTTTGCCATGTTGTTTCCGTCGCCAACATAGGCGACCTTCAGCCCCTCGTATCCCCCCCGCTTCTCGATAATCGTAAACAGATCGCTCAGGAGCTGGCATGGGTGGAGGAGATCGGTCAGGCCGTTGATCACGGGGATTGAAGCATGACGGGCGAACTCCTCCACGGACTCCTGGGAAAACGTCCTGATCATGATCCCGTTGAGATAGCGGGACATGATCCTCGCGGCATCGGCAACGGTCTCGCCGCGGCCCAACTGGCGATCCCGGCTGCTGAGAAACAGGGCGATTCCGCCCAACTGATACATCCCGACTTCAAACGAAATTCTCGTTCGCGTCGAGGATTTGTCGAAAATCATCCCCAGGGTCTTTCCCTTCAAGGGGGTATGGACCTTGCCATCCTTAAGCATCCGCTTCAGGCGGTGCGCCCCTTCGAAGATGGATTCGTAATCGACCCGTTCCAGATCGTATTCGCTGAGCAGATCCTTTTTCATTTCTCCTCCAGCACCTCATCCAGGATGCCGACGGCCTTGTCCACATCCTGCCGCGTCAGGATCAGCGGCGGCACAAAGCGCAGGACATTCCCATTCGCACAGTTGATCAGAAGCCTTTTTTCCATACACTTCATAACCAGATCCGCCCCGGGCACTGTCAATTCAACGCCGATCATCAATCCCTGCCCCCGGACCTCCCGGATCACGGAATGCTTCCCCTTCAGCTCCGTCAGCGTCGAGAGAAAATATTCCCCCACCATCCGGCAGTTCTCGAGTATCCCTTCACCAAGAAGGGTTTCCAACGTGGCCAGGGCCGCCGAACAGGCCAGCGGATTGCCGCCGAAGGTCGACGCATGGTTTCCCGGAACAAAGGCCGCGGCAACCTTGTCCGTCGCAAGGAGCGCACCGATGGGAAATCCGTTCCCCAGCGCCTTGGCAAGCGTCATCATGTCCGGCACGACGTCGGCCTGCTCGCAGGCGAAGAGCGTCCCTGTCCGGCCCATCCCCGTCTGGACCTCGTCCGTAATCATCAGAAGCCCCTTCTCGTCGCAGATCCGCCGGATCCCCTTGAGATAGCCGGAATCGGGGATGACGACGCCGCTTTCCCCCTGGATCGGCTCGACCAGAACACCGCAGGTTTTCTCCGTGACGGCCTCTTCCAGCGCCGGGAGGTCGTTGTATGGCACATACCGGAACCCCTCCGGCAGCGGCTCGAATCCGACATGGAACCGCTCCTGCGCCGTCGCCGTCACGGTCGCCAGCGTCCTGCCGTGAAAGGAGCCGCGCATCGTAATCAGTTCATACCGGCCCTTCATGTTTTCCGAGGCGTACTTCCGTGCAAGCTTGATCGCCGCTTCGTTGGCCTCAGCCCCGCTGTTGCAGAAGAACGCCTTGTCGAACAGGGTGTTCTCCACCAACAGGCGCGCCAGCAGGATCTGCGGCGCGATGTGGTAAAGATTCGAGACATGGAAGAGGGTCTCCGCCTGCGCCTTGAGAGCCTCGACCACCTTCGGATGGGCGTGGCCGAGCGCGCAGACGGCGATCCCCGCCACCATATCGAGATAGCAGCGGCCGTCGCTGTCCCAGACGTGAACCCCCAGCCCCCGCGTCAGGACGATGGGAAACCGTTTGTAGGTGGTCATGATGTAGTGATCGGATAGATCGATCCATTCCTTTGTGGTCATTTCTACTCACCTCTGATGGGGACAGATTTAATCTGTCCCCATTCATGTCATAAGACAATTTCCGTCCCGATCCCCTGGTCGGTGAACATCTCCAGGAGGATCGTGTGGTTCAGACGGCCGTCCACGATATGGGCCTTCTTCACGCCGCCCCGGAGGGCCTTGAGACAGCATTTCACCTTGGGAAACATTCCTCCCGAGATTGTTCCCTCCTCGATCATCCGGCGGGTCATCCCTTCATCCATCGCCGGGATCAGCGTCTTGTCGGCATCGAGGACGCCCGGAACATCGGTCAGCAGGATCAGCTTCTCCGCGGCAAGGGCAGCCGCGACGGCGCCGGCCACGAGGTCGGCGTTGATGTTGTAGGTCTCGCCTCCGGCTCCAACCCCCGTCGGGGCGATGACCGGGATGACGCCGTCGGCCATCAGCGAAACAAGCAGGGAGGCGTTGACCTCCGTCACCTTTCCCACAAGACCGATGTCTATGATCTCGGACGGTGTGTCCTTGACCTTTTCGGCGCTGAGGTAATACTTCTCGGCCCGGATCAGGTTCGCGTCCTTGCCGCTCAAGCCCACCGCTCGGCCGCCGTGCCGGTTGATCAGGCCGACGATCTCCTTGTTGACCTTCCCCACGAGAACCATTTCGACGATGTCCATCGTCTCCTCGTCGGTCACCCGCATTCCCTGGACGAATTTCGATTCCTTCCCCAACTTCTTCAGAAGGCTTCCGATCTGCGGCCCGCCGCCGTGAACAACGACGGGATTGATCCCGATATACTTCATCAGGACCACATCTCGGGCGAAATTGTCCTTCAGATCTTCATCCACCATCGCATGGCCGCCGTACTTGATCACGACGGTCTTGTTGAAAAAGCGGCGGATATACGGAAGAGCCTCGACCAGAATGCCGGCCCGCTCTACGGATGTCTTCATATCGTCCATCGCTTAAACCTCACAGGATATAACGGCTCAGATCCTCGTCCTCGACAATTTCGTCCAACTGGTCGGCCACATAATCGGCATCGATCACGACCTCCTGACCGCGCATCTCCGGAGCCTCGAAAGAGATTTCGTCGAGGAGCCTCTCCATGATCGTGTAAAGCCTACGCGCCCCGATGTTCTCCATCCGGTCGTTCACGAGCGTCGCCGTCTCCGCGATCGCGGCGATGGCGTCCTCATGGAAAATAAGATTCACTCCCTCCGTCGCCATCATCTCGGTGTACTGTTTGACGAGGGCGTTGTGGGGCTCGGTAAGAATCCTTATGAATTCTTCCTTGCCCAGGGAGTCGAGCTCCACGCGGATCGGAAAACGCCCCTGCAATTCCGGAATCAGGTCCGACGGCTTCGTCGCACTGAATGCCCCGGCCGCGATGAAGAGAACATGGTCCGTGCGGACCATTCCATAGCGGGTGTTGACGTTCGAACCCTCAACGATCGGGAGCAGATCCCGCTGAACCCCCTCCCGCGAGACATCCGG
>JAHFBU010000271.1 GCA_023249795.1 Syntrophaceae bacterium | reverse complement strand
GATCCGGTCATCGGCATCCGCAACGGCAGGATCGATTTTGTTGAAAAGGGGGAAGACCCTGACGGCTATTGCGGGGAGGCCTCCGAGGTCATCGATGCGTCCGGCTGCATCGTGATGCCGGGGCTGGTGAACGCCCACACCCATCTCGCGATGACCTGCTTCCGGGGGCTGGCCGACGATCTTCCCCTGATGACCTGGCTTACCGACCACATCTTTCCCGCCGAGGCGAGGTTCATCGACCGCGAAACGGTGTACGCCGGTACGATGCTGGCCATCGCGGAGATGATTCTTTCCGGAACCACGACCTTCTGCGACGGCTACTTTTTTGAAGAGGAGGTCGGCCGGGCGGCCATCGAAGCGGGAATGCGTGGCGTCATCGCCAAGGGGTTCCTCGATTTTCCCACGCCCGACCAGCCCGGACATTACGACAAGGCCGCCATCGCCGAGCGTTTCGTGGAGGTTTGGCGCGACCGTTCACCCCTGGTCACCCCGGCCCTGATCTGTCATTCTCCCTATACCTGCTCGCCGGATACCCTGCAAACGGTCAAGGCGGCGGCGCGCCGTGCCGGCGTCTCCTTCCAAATCCATCTCTCGGAGACACGGGAGGAGGTGCGCATGATCCGGGAGCGCTACGGCATGAGGCCGGTGCATCATCTGGGCAATCTGGATCTGCTCGATGGAGATACCATCGCCGCGCACTGCATCTGGCTTGACGCGGAAGAACTTGACATGCTGGCGGCAGCCGGGGTCAAGGTGGCGCATGATCCGGAAAGTAACATGAAGCTGGGTGCGGGCGTTGCCCCCGTTCTGGAAATGGTTCGGCGGGGAATCGATGTGGGGCTCGGGACGGACGGCGCAGCAAGCAACAACGACCTCGATCTCTTCGGAGAGATGGGGATGGCCGCGAAGCTTCACAAGGTATTTTCAGGGGACCCGACCGCCCTGACCGCGGAGCGGGTTGTCGAGATGGCGACCATCGGCGGTGCGCGGGTCCTTGGTATGGCGGACCGGATCGGTTCGATCGCACCCGGCAAGCAGGCGGACATCATCCTGATCGATATGAGGAGACCGCACCTGACCCCCCTTTACAACCCCTATTCGCATCTCGTCTATGCGGCCCGCGGGGCCGACGTGGTAACCAGCATTATCGGCGGGAAAGTGGTCATGAAGGAGCGTCGCCTGCTACGGATCGATACGGCGGCGATCATGGATAAAGTCCGGCGCATTGCGTCACGGATCCGTGAATCGGGTGTCCGGAATGAGGCGTCGGGGACATGTTCCGGAAGCCTGAAGGGATCGGAACGTGTCCCCGGAATCAGCAGGAAAGGAATACATTCCGAATGAAAGAGGTCGATACGTTGATTGTCGGAGGCCCTCTTCTGCTGATGGATGAAGAGGATACGATCTTCCCCGTCGGCGCGGTTGCCATCGATGGGGAGAGGATAGCGGCCGTGGGCACTCCGGAAGAGATCCGGGGCCGCTTTCGAGGGAGGGATGAGATTGATGCGAAGGACTCCCTCGTCATGCCGGGACTCGTCAACGGCCACACCCACGCCGCCATGACCTGCTTCCGGGGAATCGCCGACGACATGGAGCTGATGGAATGGCTCAACCGCTATATCTTTCCGGCCGAGGCGCGGAATGTCGATCCGGAGCTGGCCTATTGGGGCAGCCTTCTGGCCTGCGCCGAGATGATCCGCTCCGGAACCACGACCTTCTGCGACATGTGTATCTTCGAGGAGGAGACGGCCCGGGCGGCCAAAGAGGCCGGGATGCGCTGCCTGATCGGCGAGGTGCTCTTTGATTTCCCCTCACCGAACTTCAAGACGCCGGCGGAAGGTCTCGCCTATACGCGGGGTCTGCTTGAGAGGTGGTCCGGCGATCCGCTGATCCGGATCGTTGTCGAACCCCACGCGCTCTATACCTGTTCCCCTCCCCTTCTCAAGGAAGCCAAGGCGCTTGCGGATGAATTCGGGGCGCCCTATGCGATGCACCTCCTGGAAAACCGTTCGGAGGCGGCCCAGCTCCGGGAGAAGTTCGGCAAACCCGCGGCGGCGTTTCTCGATGAGATCGGCTGGCTGACCGACCGCTTTATCGCCTTTCATTGCGTCTGCATGGAGGAAGAGGATATCCGGAGATTTGCCGACCACGGCTGTCGTGTGGTCCATAACCCGGAGAGCAACATGAAGCTGGCATCCGGCATCGCCCCCATTGCCGCGATGTTAAAGCATGGCGTCCCCGTGGGATTGGGAACCGACGGCTGCGCGAGCAACAACGACCTGGACCTCTTTCGGGAGATGGACACCGCGGCGAAGCTGGCGAAGGTCGCCGCGCTCGACCCCACGGTCCTGCCCGCGCGCGAGGTCCTGCGGATGGCCACCTGCGAAGGGGCAAGAGTCCTCGGCCTGGGACGGGAGACCGGTTCCCTGTTGCCGGGCAAGAAGGCGGACATCGCCATCATCGGCCTCAATAAGCCCCACCTGACGCCTCTCTACAACGAATATTCCCACCTGGTCTATGCCGTGGGCGGCGCGGACGTGGATACGGTTCTCATCAACGGGAAGGTCGTCATGCGGGACCGGAGGCTGGTTACGAT
>JAHFBU010000270.1 GCA_023249795.1 Syntrophaceae bacterium | reverse complement strand
ACACTTACGAATCCTTCCATATCAACCCTTCGACACAGGGTCTGGTAAATGGGGGGAATGTGTGGAGGTAACGGCTCAAGATAAGGCTTTTCCATGACAAACGCCTGCTCGGGGCTCATGCCCAGGGAACGTTTGGGTTTGACGTTTGCCGTGTTATCGAGCCATAAGAGGGCCTGCTCGTTGAGATCGGACCAATCTCTGAAAGTCCGCCCCACAAGGAAGTTTTTCTCGATATAAGAGAATGGTCGTTCGATACGGGCCTTTCTGTCGGCATGACCGATGCGATGAGGTACAAAGGTAACCCCAAAGATTTTTCCGAACGCTTCCATCTCAGGAGCGATCTCCGCGTTGGGTCCGCTGCCGTGGGCCACAATGACGCTTGTATTGTCAATCACCACTCTCGGACAGACGCCGCCCATAAACTCACAAGCTTGCGACAGAAAAACCCTGGCTTCGAATCGGGTAAAGCAGGGATAATACCTGATGAAGAGCTTCCGAGAATAGGCGAGGACCAGTCCGGCGCATTGAGCCGTGACGGTTTTGCCGTTAATAACAAGCTTGTGAGGTGAAGTATCGTGTTGCATCTCTTCGCCGGGTCCGAAGACATAAGTTCCGGCGCGTTTGGTTTGAGGCTCCCTGAGCCCTATATCTCTAACGAACCCGGTCAATGTGCTATATCCGATGGCGATACCCCGCTCGTTTAGAATCTCCCGCACCCGCACAACGTTTCCCTTACATTGACGGTATGTCTGCGTAATGAGGGGCAGGTATGCTTCAAAGGACGACGCCTTCTCGGTTTCATCGGCTCTCTCGCAGCGCAGGGCCTGACGGACCGTATTGCGTGAGATTCCCAATGTGCGGGCGATCACGCGTATCTTCATTCCCTTATTGCTCAATGCGATGACTGTTTGCCTGATATCGTCCGCGATCATTGTCCCTCGGCCTTTTGAATCTTTTCTTCAATGGCCCCCATGACGGATCGGGCGTCACGAAATATCCGAATCAATCTAATGCGATCATGATCGTCCTGGCCGGGATAGATAACCGTCGCAAGAATCTTCGCAAGACGCTTGAGCATGGACGTGACGATCTCAAAATCTTTTATCCATTGTCCCTCGGGTCCCTGATTTAACGAATCGGCCCGCTTCTTTTCATCTCCGGCTTTGTACGCCTTGAAAAACAGGTTCGGGTCCGCAATCATCCTGTCCCGGATTTGTCGATTCGAGTTTTCATAATGCCTGAGAAAGGCCTGGAGGTTCCGAGAAGAAATCGGCGCAGCGGACAGATGTGAGGTAAGTTTTTCGGCATGACCGGGGTTGGCGCGCGCCAAGGGCACAAGAACTCTTGTCGCGGCCCACGTGGATATATGTCCCTGACAGACCGCCTTGAGAGTGTCTTCGCTTAAATCCTCTATAAGAGACACTCTTCTGGAAACCCAACTCAGATCATGACCGATGCTTCGCGCCACTTCGGTCAGAGAGCAATCAAAACGAGCCTTAATGTCCCGTATTATCCATGCCTGCTCCACGGCTTCCCATTGACGCTCCCCTGATCTGCTCAAGAGCCGAAACAGCGCCGTAAGCTCACCTTCATGACAGATCTCGGCTATGATCGTGTCTCTACCCAAGCGTTTTAAGGCTTCCACCCTGAGATATCCGTCGATGAGGACGATAATGTCTTCTTCGGAAGCCACAATCGCCGGAGTGATCTGACCGTATCTGTCCATCGAGTTCATAATCATATTCAAAGCCTTGGGCCGAGCGATGCGGGTGTGGGCATAGCGCAGATCCAGGCTTGAAACATCAATCTCTTGTTGTGCGCCTGGTTTTTGTTCCATTCTCTCCGATTAGCATGCCGTCTCCTGTTCGGTCTATGAAGTCATCTGTTTGCAATCAGCCGGAAACCGAGCCTAAGGACTTGCCATCACTTGTATTTTCACCTTTATCGAGTCCATATTTGCAATCAACCCGCGATCACAAGGGATGAGTTGATAAGTCCCTGATGGAATGGGCCTTTCGGATATTAACGCGTCCATCTTTGCAATCGAGTCGCGTTTTACCCGGCGAACTTTATTCCGCTCCCGCTGAAGCTCTCTGTTTCGACACGTGTAATCGGGGTTCTTCTCCCGGTAACGCCGCCAGTAATCCCGATGACTATCCCGCCATCTCTTTTGGCTCTCCAACTGACTCCGCCTATAATCAGGGTCTTGGGCGAGCTTGTTCTTTTGCCAAATCCGTTTGCGTTTGCGCTGACAAGCCGCCTCTGAACAGTATTTTTGATTCTTTACTTTCGGGCTCGGCTCGAACAATCGGCCGCAACCAGGACAACGACGACTCTTCTCCACGATGCGCCCCCAAAAGACATAAAAACTCCTGAGGAATCAGACGCCCATAGGGAGCAATCGGAGACGAAACCGGCCGTGATAATGCTAATCGATCAGGAGGGTCAATTCCGAGAGCAATGGGATCAGGTAGGTGGGGCAGTTTTGAGAGCACTCATACCGGAGGGTCAATTTTCGAGAGCATAGGTGGGTCAATTTTCAGGAGCGCCGAAGCCTATCCTGTCAGAGCCGTACATGAGACCCGGCGTCCTGATTTTAATC
>JAHFBU010000269.1 GCA_023249795.1 Syntrophaceae bacterium | reverse complement strand
GCACGCTGAAGAGTTTGGCCAGCAGAAGTCGATTGCGTTCGCCCCCGGAGAGCGACCGAACGGGCGCCAGGATCTGCGACGGGGGGAAAAGAAAATCCTGGAGGTAGCCGATGATGTGCCGCGGCACACCGCCCACAAAGACCATGTCGTTTCCGTCGGCGATATTGTCCTTGAGCGTCTTCTCTTCATCAAGCTGCGCCCGAAGCTGGTCGAAGTAGGCGATTTTCAGACCGACACCCTGGCGGAGCTTGCCCTGCAGGGGAGCCAACTCTCCGAGGAGGATTCTCAGAAGCGTCGTCTTGCCCGATCCGTTGGGGCCGATAATGCCGACCCTGTCGCCGCGGATAATCGTGGTTGAGAAGTTTTCGATGATCTTGTGTTCGGCGAAGGCGAAGCCGATCTTCTCGGCAACGACAATGAGCCGCCCGCCGCGATCCGCCTCCTGAATCCCGATACGGGCCTTTCCGATCCGCTCCCGCCGGAGATCGCGCTCCTGCCGCAACCGCAGCAGGGCCCGCACCCTGCCCTCGTTCCGCGTGCGGCGCGCCTTGATTCCCTGCCGGACCCAGATCTCTTCTTTGGCCAGTTTCCTGTCGAACTCCTGCCACCCCTTCTCTTCCGCATCCAGCATGGCCTGGCGGCGTTCGATGTAGGTGTCGTAATCGCAGTCGAACGAGATGAGCCGGCCCCGGTCCACCTCCACAATGCGCGTCGCCATCTTCCGCAGGAAGGCGCGGTCGTGGGTTACGAACATGACGGACTTGCTGAATTTGAGCAGGAACTCCTCCAGCCAGAGAATGGCATCGATGTCCAGGTGGTTCGTGGGTTCGTCCAGCAGCAGAAGATCGGGATCGTTCGCGAGCGCCCTGGCCAGAAAGACCCGGCGTTTCAACCCCGCGGAGAACACCCGGAACTCGGCATCCCCATCGAGGCCGGTCCGGGCGATCACCGTTTCGACCCGCTGGTGAAAGTGCCAGGCTTCGGACGTCTCCAACTGACGCTGGACACGTTCGAGTTTCTTCAGGAGATCCTCATCGCCGCCGCGGGCAAGCTGCATGGTCAGATCATGGTATTGCTTGAGCAGATCCAGATGCGCCTGGCCGCCGGAAGCCACAATGTCATAGACCGTTCCGGGAAGATCGTCCGGGACGTCCTGGGGGAGCAGGGAAACCTTGATGTTGCCGCCTTTGACGATCTCGCCCTGATCGGCGGGCAATTCCCCGTTGAGCATCTTCATGAGCGTGGACTTGCCGGCCCCGTTACGGCCAAGCAGACCGACCCGTTCGCCCTCTTCGATCTGGAGCGTGGCGCCGTCCAGGAGAAGCGGCCCGCCAAAGCTCACGGAGACATTATTGATCCAGATGAGTGCCATGTTCTCTTCTCTTCTTCGTGCATCGTTTCTTGCGGTGCGGACTATAGGCCGGGCGGCGTATGATGTCAATGAAGGGATGGCTGCGAATATACCAACGACGTCACCCCGGCGGAAGCCGGGGTCCAGAGGTTTTGTAACCGCATAAATTTTCTGGATACCGGCTTTCGCCGGTATGACATCGGTGCTGTAAGTGTCGGGGACATGTTCCGGAGGCCCAAACACCGGGGACATGTTCCGGAAGCCCGAAGGGATCGGAACGTGTCCCCGGAACACGCGAGAGCATCAAACCATTGATTTTCTGATGGGCCTCCGCTATACGATCCATCGAATGGAAACCTATTCCCCATGAAGCGAACACGAATCATAACGTCCCGGATTCCACCCCTGAAATCAGCCGAACGTCTCGACCGCTATTGCGCCGGCCGCTTCACTTATCTGACACAGGATCAGTGGCAAAAAGAGATCCAGGATGGGAAGGTATCGCTCGACGGCGCGATGGTCCTGAACATCGCGACTGCACTGAAGGGCGGCGAAATGCTGGCCTGGGACGGAAGCGGGATCGTCGAACCGGCGGTCGATGAATCGTTCACCATCCTGTACGAGGACGAATGGTTCGTGGCCGTCAATAAACCGGGCAATCTGCCGGTCCATCCAGCGGGACGGTATTTCGACAACACGCTCGTGGCGCTGCTTTCGGACCGTTACGGCCGCAAGGTCTATCCGGTGCATCGCATCGACCGGGAAACATCGGGGGTCATCCTTCTGGCCTTCGACGGCAAAAGCGCTGGCCGTCTGACCGAATCCAAGTGGTCAAAGGAGTATCTTGCCCTCGTGCACGGGAATTTTCCCGACGAAGAATCGATCGTCGATCTGCCCCTCGGACCCGATCTGCAATCCGCCGTGAAAAAGAAACGCAGGGCATGGCCCGGCGGAACGGAATCGGCCGTGACGCGATTTCGGAAAGTCCTCGCCGCCGGCGATATCTCTCTGGTGCGCTGTTTCCCCGAAACCGGGAGGCTTCATCAGATACGCGCCCATCTGCTGGCCATCGGTTATCCGATCGTCGGCGACAAGCTCTACGGCAGGGACGAGACCGTATTTCTGACATTTATCAGGCACGGACTTACCGCCGAACTTGAAGAACGGCTTGTGCTGCCGCGCTGCGCCCTGCACGCCGCCAAGCTTGCTTTCCTGCGCCCGTTCAGCAAAATGAAGATGATCATTCGGGCGCCCCTT
>JAHFBU010000268.1 GCA_023249795.1 Syntrophaceae bacterium | reverse complement strand
AAAGCTTAACCGGAACTGGTACGCCATCTATGTGCAGACACCCGCGGAAGAAGCCACGGCGATCGACAGCCGGATCCAGCGGCTACTTTCCGGCACGCTGACCCTGGCCAAAGAACTCGGCGCGATGGTCTTCACCTACAAAGGGGAGGATGTCGTCGCCACCATCCTGCGTTTTGCCCATGAATACAGGGTCGGGCACATTGTGCTGGGATATCCCACGCCCGTTCCTTTCTGGAAACGGATCTTGGGCCGCAGAAGCATCCCCGAAAGGCTGATGGAGGAGGCAAGGGGGATGACCATCGTCATTCTGGATACAAGGCTGCCAGAACCCGTTTCCGGTCCTGAACCCCGGTCCGCCGAGGTCCCGGAAGAGATTTCCAGACCGGCGGTTGCGCCTGACATGCCCGCGGAGGAGGCCACTTTTGTGCTAAGCTCACTCGTGAACGAGGAGAGGATTGTTCTTTGGGAAGAGCCGGTCAACAAAAACACGGTCCTGGAAAAGCTGATCCGGTCCGCCTGCCCGCACTGCTCGCAGGAAGAGGCCCTGCGGGCCGTCCATGAGCGGGAGGCACAGGGCAGCACGTTCTTCAACGAAGGGGTGGCTTTCCCTCACGCCCGCCTGGCAGGCCTGATCAAACCACTGGTCGCCCTGGGGCTGACACGGGGAGGCGTCACGGATGCCGCCGTGGAAAAGCCGGTGGAACAGGTCTTCCTGAGCCTGACCCCCCTGGAGAATCCGGAAATTCAGGTCCGGATTCTGGCCCTCGCCGCGCGCACCTTTCAGAACCGGCATCTTTCCCAAGCGCTGCGTGCGGCGGCCGATGCCCGCGATGCACAGTCGGCCCTGAAAAGCTGGGAGGAATCTTCAGCCATCCACTGAAGGCCACCCCCCAATATCTTTCATTGATAACCTCCCCTGTTTCTGATAGATAAACGCGGCTTTATTGGGAGCATTTCCCGAAACCGGACAGGGAAGGTATGCTGGTCGCGATCAACAGTCAGAACCCACAAATGCGGCTGATCCGCAAGGCGGTGGAGATCCTCCGCGGCGGCGGGATCGTCATCTACCCGACCGACACGGTATACGGGATGGGTTGCGACCTGTTCAACAAGAAGAGCGCCGAGCGAATTTACGACATACAGCGCCGCGACCGGAAGCAGCCTTTGAGTTTCATCTGCGCCGACCTCAAAGACATCAGCCGCTACGCGCGGGTCTCCGACGACGCCTACAAAATCATGAGACGCCTCCTCCCCGGACCCTATACGTTCATCCTCGAGGCCTCCCGCGCCGTTCCCAAGACCATCCTTCCCAAGCGGCAGACGACCGGAATCCGGGTGCCCGACAACCGGATCTGCCAGGCCCTGCTTGCCGAGATGGGCTCCCCCGTCATCAGCACCAGCGTCAAGAATGGGGAAGGCGAACTCCTCAGCGACCCCCGCATCATTGAGGAACTTTTCGGTAAACGGGTGGACATGATCATCGACGGCGGCATCATCGCCGCCGCGCCGTCCAGCGTGGTCAGTCTCCTCGATGAGGGGGTCGAGGTCATCAGAAAAGGAAAAGGCGACGTATCCGCCTTCCAATAAATTAAGGAATATGGGGATTATTATGAAGAAACAGATGCTCATCAACGCCGTCCACCTCGAACAGAAACGAATGGCGATCGTGGAAGACGGCAAACTGGTCGAATTCAACATCCAGATGGCGGTCAGAGAGCCGATTACCGGAAACATCTACAAAGGGATCGTGATGAAGGTGGAGCGGGGGCTCCAGGCCGCCTTCGTGAACTACGGCGGCCGGAAGGACGGTTTTCTCCCCCTGCGCGACGTCAGCGCCAACTACTTCACGGACGGGGCAAAATCCACGCTCAAGCCCGGCCAGGAGATCCTCGTCCAGATCCTCCGGGAGGTCAGCGAACGCAAGGGGGCGCTGCTCACCGCCTACATCTCCCTGCCCGGGAGGTACCTGGTGTTCCTGCCGAACAAGGAGAGCAGCGGCATCTCCCGCAAGATCGAGGATGAGCAGGACCGAAAGCGGCTCAAGGAACTCGTCGAACAGATCCAGACCGAAGAGGGGGTCGGGTTCATCGTTCGAACGGCCGGGATGAACCGGACCAAACAGGAACTGGCCCGCGACTACCAGCACCTTTCACGTCTCTGGAAGGAGATCCGGAAGGGGGCCGCCGAAACGACGGCGCCGGCGTTGATCTACCAGGAGAGCGCCTTCGGCGTCCGCTCGCTGCGCGATTACTTCACCTCGGACATCGAGGAGATTCTGGTCGACGACATGGAAACCTTCCGCCAGGTTCGGGCCTATTGCAAGGCCATCGCCCCCCGGAATGTCAAGATGATCAAGCTCGAAAAAGACAAGACCCCCCTCTTCGACAAGTTCCATCTGGAGGACCAGATCCGCGTGATCTACCAGGACCGGGTGGATCTGAAGTCCGGCGGCTACCTCATCATCAACCCGACCGAGGCGATGATCACGATAGACGTCAACTCGGGCCGGGGCTCCCACAAGCGGAACGTCGAGGAAACCGCCTACCAGACCAACACGGAGGCGGCGGAAGAGATCGCCCGTCAGCTTCGTCTGCGCGATCTCGGCGGGCTGATCGTTAT
>JAHFBU010000267.1 GCA_023249795.1 Syntrophaceae bacterium | reverse complement strand
TGCTCCGTGCCCGCCTCTCCGATGCGCGGTTCTTTTTTGAGGCGGACCGGAAGATTCTCCTCGACCATCGCGTCGAGGATCTCAAACAAGTCATATTCCATACCCTTCTCGGGACATCGTTTGATAAGGTTATGCGTTTCCGTAAACTGGCCGGATGGATTGCCCAAGGCATTGAACCGTCGCATGGAGACAAGTCCGCCTTTGAGTCGCATATCGCCGAGGCGGCGCTCCTGGCCAAGGCGGATCTGGACACACAGATGGTGGGAGAGTTCGCGGAGCTTCAGGGAATCATGGGACGCGAATACGCGCTCCTGGAAGGCAAGAATCCGGTCGTGGCCAGGGCCATCTACGAACATTACATGCCCACCGGGGCGGGTGGAGAGCTGCCCAAATCCGACGAAGGGGCCGTCGTCAGCATCGCCGACAAGATGGACACGATTTGCGGGTTCTTCGGCGTCGGCCTCATCCCGACGGGAACCGCCGATCCTTACGCCCTGCGCCGCCAGGCGCTCGGCATCATCAACATCATCCTTGCAAAACGATACTCCCTCTCCCTGGGCGCCTTGATCGATCAAAGCCTCATCCTCGGCTCGCTGCTGAAACGTTCCCCCGACGAAACGAAAACCGCCATACTGGAATTTTTCAAGGGCCGTTTCGAAAACCAGCTCCTCTCGCAGGGCCACCCCTATGACGTCGTCGACGCTATCCTGGCCACCGGCATTGACGACCTGGTCGTGGCTGACGAAAAGATCCGGGCGATGGCGGCTTTCAAGTCACATCCCGATTTTCAGCCGCTCGCCATCGCATTCAAGCGGGCGGTCAACATTATCCGCGGTTTTCAAAACGGCAAGGTCGATCCATGCCTATTTTCATGCACGGAGGAGAAAAATCTCCACGACGCATTCCTCAAAAGCCGCGAGACGGTCTTTTCGCTCATCGCCCAGGGAGACTATCCCGGCGTTCTCTGCGAACTGGCCCGGCTGCGGGAACCGGTCGACGCCTTCTTCGGGGCCGTTTTGGTGATGGCGGATGATGAAAAGATCCGCTTCAACAGGCTCTCTCTACTGGAGGAGATCTCGACGCTCTTTCACGATGTCGCGGATTTTTCCCGGATTGTGACGGAGACATAATAAGTTTCATATTGAATTATTATCCATTCTGATTTAATGACTATTGCGTACGCGGATGATCGGGGCCGGAGCTGATGGCGTCCTAAGATTCTTCAGCGTCGTTGAAAACGGAGACAGCCATGACAGATGACTCCAAGGACAAAGAAGTTACAGAGCTTGAAGGAAAGCTCCAACTGCGCAAAGCCCTTCTGGATATCACCAATCGGATTCACGCCGCACAAAACATCAAGCAGATCCTCGTCGATTTGAGAGACGGGATACTGAACCTTTTCAACGCCCACTCCATGACCATCTATGTGGTGGACCGCCCTCGCAACGAAATCTATTCCATGTTCCTGAGCGGCGCCAAGGTCAGGGAGATCCGTGTCCCCATCAACAACAGAAGCATCGCCGGCTATGTGGCCAACACAGGGAAAGTCGTCAGCATAGCCGATGCCTATAACATCGAAGAACAGAAAAAAATCGACAAGGAACTGACCTTTGACCTGAGCTGGGACAAGAAGACCGGTTTCCGGACGAAGCAGATCCTCGCGGCCCCGATTTTCCACGACAAAACCCTCATGGGGGTTCTCCAGATTCTCAACAAGAAGACCGGTACCGGTAAATTTTCGGAAGACGAAAGTGGTTTTCTGCAGGAGATCTCGGACGTGCTGGGCGTCGCCTTCTTCAATCAGGAGCGTTACGCAAGAAGGCGGAAGACCCGCTTCGACTATCTGGTCAGCCACGATCTTCTCAAGGAGGAAGATCTGGACAGCGCCTGGGAAGAGTCGCGCGAGGCGAAGGAGACCATAGAAAAATTCCTGATGGGAAAGCACAAGATCAACCGGGATGATCTCGGGAAATCCTTCGAGGAGTTCTTCCGCTGCAAATTCATTCCCTTCAATGACAAAACCCCCATCCCCGGCGATCTGCTCGTTAATCTCAAGAGCGACTATCTCCGCCGGGAACTGTGGGTTCCTCTTGGAAAGCAGGAAGGCGTCATCCAGATCATCGTGGACGATCCGAATAACATCCTGAAGCGGGACATGATCGAAAATCTCCTGAAGACGAAGTCGGTCCGCTACGACGTTTCCCTCCCGGAAGATATCATCAAGTTTATCAATAATTTCTATCATTCCCCCGAAGACGAATCCTCGCTGACCGATATTCTCGGCAAACTGGACAGTGAGGAACAGCCGGAGGAGGATGAGGGGGGAGAGGTCGTCACCGAATCGGACAGCGTCATCATGCAGATCGTCAACAAGATCATCCTCGACGCCCAGGCCAAGCGCGCCTCCGATATCCATGTCGAGCCCAACGTGGCCAAGAAGAACGTCGAAGTCCGGTACCGTGTCGACGGCGACTGCGCGATCTACCAGACCCTCCCCTACAGTTATCGCGCGGCGGTCATCTCCCGCATCAAGATCATGTCGAACCTCGATATCACGGTCCGGCGTCTTCCGCAGGACGGCAAGATCAAATTCAGGAAACCGGGCGGCGAGGAGATCGAGCT
>JAHFBU010000038.1 GCA_023249795.1 Syntrophaceae bacterium | reverse complement strand
GACCGGGTGAAACTTCTTGGGATGGAAGGGACGAAGAAGTTGAAAGACTATTTCATCGATCGCAAGACGGCCGCCTCGTCCCGGAGCGGGATTCCCCTTCTGGCCGACGCCCGGTCGATCGTCTGGATCGCCGGCGAAAGGATCAGCGAGCGGGTTCGGGTGACCGAGGGAACGAAGAAGGTGTTGAAAGCGGAGATCGTCGCTTTACCGCCAGAAATGATTTGAAATAAACGGACCGATAATATAGGAAACAAGAATTAAAGGAGAAAAAGAATTGAATCCCCTTCAGAAAAATATTGCGCTGTGGCTTGTGATCAGTCTGGTATTTGTGATGGTCTATCACCTTTTCAATCAGCCGAAGGCATCGCAGACGGAGATCATTTACAGCGATTTTTTAAGTAATGTGGACAAAGGTCAGGTTGCCGAGGTGACCATCCAGGGCGACAACATTTCCGGCAGGCTGACCAGCGGGACGCTCTTCAAGACGTATGCCCCCAAGGATGCGGCTGTGATCCTCCTGCTCAGGGACAAGGGGGTTCGAATCACCGCGAAGCCGGTGGATGATTCTCCCTGGTACATGACCCTTCTGGTTTCCTGGCTTCCGATGTTGCTTCTCATCGGGGTGTGGATCTTTTTCATGCGGCAGATGCAGAGTGGCGGCGGCAAGGCGATGGCCTTCGGAAAGAGCCGCGCCCACCTTATGACAGACAAATCGAAGAAGGTGACCTTTGCCGATGTGGCCGGTGTGGAGGAAGCCAAGGCCGAACTCCAGGAGGTGATCGACTTCCTGCGCGATCCGAAAAAATACACGAAGTTGGGGGCGAGGATCCCCAGAGGACTGCTGCTTGTCGGACAGCCAGGCACTGGCAAGACCCTGCTTGCGCGGGCGATCGCCGGGGAGGCGGATGTCCCGTTCTTGAGCATCAGCGGGTCCGACTTTGTCGAGATGTTCGTCGGCGTCGGGGCGTCACGTGTCCGGGATCTCTTTAACCAGGGCAAAAAGAGTGCCCCCTGCATCATTTTCATCGATGAGATCGATGCCGTGGGGCGCCACCGCGGCGCAGGTCTCGGAGGCGGCCACGACGAGAGGGAGCAGACCCTGAATCAGCTCCTGGTCGAGATGGATGGTTTCGAATCGAACGAAGGGGTCATTCTCGTTTAGGCCACGAACCGGCCGGATGTTCTCGACCCGGCCCTTTTGCGGCCTGGACGCTTTGACCGCCAGGTTGTCGTGCCCCTGCCCGATGTCAGGGGACGGGAAAAGATTCTGGAGGTCCATGCCCGGAAGACCCCTCTTGAGAAGGATGTGGATTTTGCCGTCATCGCCCGCGGTACGCCCGGATTTTCAGGGGCCGACATCGAAAACCTCGTCAACGAGTCGGTTCTCTATGCCGCCCGGTTCGACAAAGACAAGGTAAGCATGAGCGACTTCGAGTATGCCAAGGACAAGGTCATGATGGGCGCCGAACGCAAAAGCATGGTCATCAGTGAAGAGGAAAAGAGGAACACGGCCTATCACGAGACGGGGCACGCGCTCGTCGCCCGGATGCTGCCCGGAACAGATCCGATCCACAAGGTGACCATCATCCCGCGGGGGCGTGCGCTGGGTCTGACCCAGCAGCTTCCGGTTGACGAAAAGCACACCTATCCCAGAGAGTTCCTCCTGAATAGTATCATGATCCTCCTGGGCGGACGCGCGGCGGAGGAACTGACCCTGAAGGACTTCACGACCGGCGCCGGGAACGATATCGAACGGGCAACCAATCTTGCCCGCAAGATGGTCTGCGAATGGGGCATGAGCGATCAGATGGGACCTCTGAGCTACGGAAAGAAGGAGGAACAGATCTTTCTCGGGCGGGAATTTGCCACCCACAAGGATTACAGTGAAGATACGGCCAAAAAGATCGACCAGGAGGTCTCAAGGATCGTCATGACGGGCTACGATGGCGCCAAAAAACTCCTGTCTGACCATCTGGATCTTCTGAACCGGATCGCTGCGGAACTTCTGGAGAAGGAGGTCATTAACGGGCAGGAACTGGATGAACTGATCGGGATCGCGAAGCCGCAAAGCGCGGTGAACACGGTTCTGGACTTAAACGCATGAGCCGTCTGTCGACCGAAAGCGCAAACCACAAGCCCCGCCCTTTGGGCGGGTTAAAAAGACGCCCATCCGCGGTGTTTTTTTCATCATCCTTAGCCGTTCAACGGACCTTATTGACTGGAATCCGGCTTGGCCATGAATGACGGTGGTATCCGATATTTGCATCTGACCTCGGAGAGGGAGGCCCTCGAAGCTTTGAAGAAGGCGGATGTGGATCCCTACGGCATTCAGGCGATGCTCCCGAAGATGTTTCATCTGAATATCCTCCTTGAAGGGCTCGAATGCCGGGTGGCCAATATCATCAAACAGGAGATGCTCTCGCTGGGGGGGGATGCGGCCGTTGCCCGTGGAACCGTCGCATGCAGCGTTGCCCAATCGGATGTCATCCTGATAGGGACGCTCAAGCAGATGCGGCGGTTCGCGGAAAAGATTTCGGCGCAGCCCTTTGGCCTGAGCATGATTTCCGAACGGCTCCGGGAAATCTTGACCAACGTCTTTACGGAAACGTTTATGCTCCGGACCTCCCGGAGGGAAATGATTCTTGGCGAACGGACGCTGATCATGGGGATCATTAACGTGACACCCGATTCATTCTCGGACGGCGGCCGGTTTGCCTCCCCGGAAGAGGCGGTGGAAGAGGGGATCCGGATGGCGGAAGAGGGGGCCGACATCCTCGACATCGGCGGGGAATCCACCCGCCCCGGATCCGATTCGGTTTCCCCGGAAGAGGAGATGCGGCGGGTTGTTCCGGTCATTCGCGGGCTTGCATCGCGGATCTGCCTGCCGCTTTCGGTCGATACCATGAAGGCATCCGTGGCAAAGGGAGCCTTGTCGGAGGGGGCGGAAATCGTCAATGACGTCAGTGCGATGGGATTCGATGACGACATGGCGAAAGTCGTGGCGGACTCCGGCGCGGCCGTCGTTCTGATGCACATGAGAGGCGTGCCCAAGTCGATGCAGGCGGGGGATCTTTCGTACCGTTCCCTGCGGGGCGAGATCATCGCTTATCTGAAAGAGAGAATCAAACGGGGCGGAGATGTGGGAATCGATCCGACGCGGATCATCGTTGATCCGGGTATCGGTTTTGGAAAAACCACCGAAGACAACATGCGCCTCATCAAGTATCTCGGTGAATTCAGGATTCTGGGAAGGCCGATCTTGGTCGGCGCCTCCCGAAAGGCATTTATCGGCCGGGTCACGGGGAGCGAGCCGGCGGAACGGGATGAGGGAACCGCAGCGGCGGTCACGGCGGCGATCCTCAATGGCGGACAGATTATCAGGGTCCATGACGTTGCGAAGATGAAGAAGGTTGCGACCATGGCGGACGCCTTGCTGAGGGCGTAACATGATTCCAGGCGAGCGATCGGTTATCGTTCTGTTATCGACAAGCCCTGAGGAGACCTTCCGGATCGGACAAACTCTGGCGGATGGTCTTCGGGCTGGGGACGTCGTCGCCCTGACCGGAGAGCTGGGTTCAGGCAAGACCTGCCTGACCCAGGGAATCGCCAGCGGGCTCGGCGTTTCAAAGAACTATTCGGTCACCTCGCCCACCTTTACGCTCATCAATGAGTACCCGGGACGGCGGATGATGCTTTATCATCTGGATCTCTATCGTCTGAACGGATGCGATGATCTTGACGAAATGGGGTACAGTGAATATCTGTCCGGCGGGGGCGTCATGGTCATCGAATGGGCGGAGAAGGTGCGGGAAGCCATTCCGGCCGATGCGCTGTTTGTCATGCTGACCTATCTGGAAGAGAAGGTGAGAAGAATAGAACTCTCCGGTGGCCGGGACCGAATCGGCTTCTGGGAGAAGGCCCTCAAAGAAGGAGGATGTTAGCAGATGGCTCTTGTGGTTCAGAAATATGGCGGCACGTCCGTCGGTAATATCGAAAAGATCGCGAACGTGGCAAAGAAGGTAATCCGGACCAAGGAAGAGGGAAACGACGTCGTCGTTGTCCTCTCGGCGATGTCCGGTGAGACCGATCGCCTGCTCCAGCTTGCGCAGAAGGCGGCGGACGAACCCGATCCCCGGGAGTGCGATTCGCTGGTTTCCACGGGCGAACAGATCACGGTTGCATTGCTTGCGATCATACTCAAAGCGATGGGGCATCGGGCGAAGTCCTTCCTCGGATTTCAGGTCCCGGTCAATACCGACAATGCCTTTAAAAAGGCCCGCATTCTGGAGGTGGGGACGGAGGCGATCCGCAAGGAGTTGCAACAGGGAGGAATCGCGGTCGTGGCCGGCTTCCAGGGGGTGGATGAGGAAAACAACATCACCACGCTGGGGCGGGGCGGGTCGGACACCAGTGCTGTGGCTCTGGCTGCGGCGCTTCAGGCCGATGTCTGCGATATCTACACCGACGTGGATGGCGTGTACACGACCGACCCGAACATCTGCGGCAACGCCCGAAGGCTGGACAGGATCACCTACGACGAGATGTTGGAGATGGCCAGGGCCGGAGCAAAGGTGCTCCAGCCGCGTTCCGTCGAACTTGCAAAAAAATACAATGTTCCGGTGTGTGTCAGATCCTCGTTTACGGATGAAGGCGGAACATTGGTCACCAGGGAGGATAAGGATATGGAAAAGGAAGTTGTGGCCGGAGTGACCTACGACCGGGATCAGGCAAAAATCACGGTGGTTCATGTTCCGGATCGGCCCGGCGTGGCGGCCCGTCTGATTACGCCCCTTTCGGAACATAACATCGTCGTGGATATGATCATCCAGAATGCAAGTATTCTGGGACACACGGATCTGACGTTTACCGTCTCCCGAAAGGATATCCGCGAAGCGACACGGATCGTTTCCGAGGTCGCCAAAGAGGTCGGCGCGGAAAAAGTGGAGATTGACGACAATGTGGCGAAGGTATCGATTATCGGTGTCGGCATGATCAGCCACTCCGGGGTGGCCGCCAAGATGTTCGAGACGCTCGCCCATGAAGGGATCAACATCATGATGATCAGCACCTCCGAGATCAAGATCTCCTGTGTGGTGGAGGCAAAGTACACGGAACTGGCCGTGACGGTTCTGCACGACGCCTTCTGTCTGGGAGAGGAGTCCTGATGCGGATTTCCGAGGGACAGACTCTGGGCGCGCTGGCGCTCCTGATGGTCTCTCTAACCCTGTATGGGGTTCTTCTCGTCAGCGCCCGGTACCCGGCTCGGGAATTGCCCGCCCTTTGGGGAAACCAGGAGCCGGGAACGATGGCCGTTGAGGTCGCAGGTGATCCTGGAAGGGAGGGAATATATTTTCTGCCTGAAGAAACCACAGTCGAGAACGCGCGCCAAATTACGGCAATGCCGGTAATCCGCAAAGGGGATAAAAGTGAAGGCGGACGGGTTTCCGCCGGGTCGGTTCTGGCGATCTCCGGTCGGGGGGAAGTGAAAAGGGGGGAGATGGACGCCGCAAGGAGGCTGGCCTTGGGCTTGCCGATCAACATCAATCATGCCTCGGAGGCGGACCTTGTGCTGGTTCCCGGCATTGGTGAAAAAACGGCTCAAAGGATCATCCAGTTGCGCAAACAACGGGGGGGATTCCGGGAGCTTTCGGAACTCATGGCGATACCCGGAATCAAGGAAAAGAGGCTCATGCGTCTCAGGAAGCATCTCACCGTAGAACTGCGTCCCAATTAATCTCGTTCCGGTCCCAAATCAAAGAGGTATCGAGGTGACGTCGAAGAAGCGACTCAGGCATAAATCGATCGAATGTCGAGGAGACGACGCGACGCGGCTGACGGAGATAGCGCTTCGAACTGGAATTGGTATTACGGGGTGCCGTTTCTCTCGCTGTACCCTTCCAGATAAGTCAGGACGCGTTTTACGTAGGTTTGCGTTTCCCGATACGGAGGTATGCGATTGTTGTAGCGGATGACGGCATTTTCGCCCGCGTTGTAGGCAGCCAGCACGAGAGGGAGGTTGCCATTGAAGATGTTCATGAGGTAACGGAGGTAGCGGACGCCGCCGTCAATGTTGTTTTCGGGATGAAAGGAATCCTTGACTTGAAGCGATGCCGCCGTGGCCGGCATGAGTTGCATCAGACCCCGCGCGCCGACGGGTGAAACAGCCTTGTGATTGAAATTCGATTCCGCCTTGATGACGGCCTTGACCAGGGCCGAGTCGACCCGGTATTTTTCCGAGGCGCGGGTAATCAGATCATCGTAAAGGCCGATATCACCCTTCGTCTGAAACAGGACGCGCTTTTCCCTCAGGACCAGGACATAGGGGATGTCGGGTTCTGTGGGGACATTGGTCAGATGGATCACCCCCTCTTCATCCACGTATTTGTAGATATCCGCATGGCATACGGTGACCATGAGAAATAGCAGGGTCAGCACAAGTACAAAGGAGAAGTCGTGTTTGCGCATCGTTTGGTCCAAAACTTTCTTTCCGATCGACATATTTTCCAACATTGCGTTTGAAATATACGTGATTCATTTGATTAATTCAAGTCATTTTATCTCATTGTCCTTGACAGGGTGACGAAATTGGTGGTAGGACCCCGAACACTTGAGTTGATTCATGTCGGGGCGTGGCGCAGTCTGGTAGCGTATCTGAATGGGGTTCAGAGGGCCGGTGGTTCAAATCCACTCGCCCCGACCAATTGAAATAAACCGCCGAACAGGCGGTTTTTTTAATATGTTGCCGGAGATTTCTCTGATAATGGATGTTGACAATCGGCGGGGCAATGTGTTTATTACGAATGCGCTTCTACCCTGCGAGAGTGGCGGAACTGGTAGACGCACTGGATTTAGGATCCAGCCCGCCTTAAGCGGATAGGGGTTCAACTCCCCTCTCTCGCACCAATCAGAGAATAATCCGAAAATTTTGCATTTTAAAAGGAGACTATTGCCGTGAGTGACAACAGTTCCGCCGTCAAGATTGAAGATATCAGCACCGTGAAGAAGAAGCTATCGTTCGACATCCCTTGGGCGGAGGTAAAAAACGAGTTGGACTCGGTTTATCGAAAGGTCGGGAAGAAGGCCAAGGTCAAGGGGTTCAGACCCGGGCGGATTCCGCGGGAGATACTCGAGGCGCATTACCGGGAAGAGGCTGAGGAAGAGACGGTCTCCAACCTGGTGAACCGCTACTACTGGGAGGCGTTGCAGGAAAAGGCCATTCCGGCGGTCATGCAGCCGGAGATCGAACAGAAGGGAATCGAGACGGAAAAGAATTTTGCCTTTTCCGCGACAGTTGAGGTGGAGCCCACCGTTGAACCCAGGGACTACATTGGTCTTGAGCTGGAGAAAGAAGAGCCGGTCGTGACCGAGGAGGACCTTGAAGCGAGAGTGCAGGAAATCCGCCAAATGTTTGCCACGATGGAAGAGGTGGGTGAAGACCGCGGAGTTATCGAAGGAGATTTTGTTACCCTCGATTTCGCGGGTACGCTTAACGGCGAACCGCTCAAGGAGTTGAAGGCTGATAACCATTTGCTTGAAATCGGATCCAAGACCTTTATCCCCGGTTTCGAGGAGCAGATCACCGGCATGAGGAAGGGCGATACAAAATCCGTCGCCGTCAGATTTCCGGAGGACTACCACGCCGCACATCTTGCCGGGAAAGAAGTCGAATTTGCCGTCAGCATCAAGGGCATACGGGTCAAAAAGCTGCCGGAGATCGACGAGGAATTTGTAAAGAATTTTGAGAGGTATCAATCCCTGGAGGCCCTCAAGGAAGATCTCCGGAAAGACCTGGAAGAGGCCGAGAGGCACAAGATCTCAACGGCGTTCGAAAAGCAGATCAGCGACCGGCTTTTGGAGAAGAATGCTTTTGAAGTGCCGGAGTCGTTTGTGGAGCGGCAGATCTACTACATGATGTCCGACATGCAGCGACAAATGGTTTCAAGAGGCATGGATCCGAAAAAAGCGGCCGAGCTCAGTTTCAGGATGCATGATCGGTTCCGGGAGGATGCCGTCAAGATTGTGAAAACGATGCTTCTGCTTAAGGAGATTGCCGGTAAAGAGGGGCTGACCGTGGGCGACGACGAAGTGGATCGGCAGATACGGGAGATCGCCGCGCAGAGGTCTCAGGATTATGAAGCACTGAAGAAGTCTCTTGAAAAAGACGATTTGGTCGATAACATCCGGAGCGAGATCCTGAACCGGAAGACCTATGAATTTCTGGAGGCAAAGGCGAAGGTGACCGTCGTAAAGAACGAAAAGAAGAATATGTTGGAGGAGGGGAAATGAATCTGGTTCCTATGGTGGTTGAACAGGACGGCCGCGGGGAGAGAGCATTCGACATCTATTCGAGACTCCTCAAGGATCGTATCATCTTTCTCGGAACGGCTATCGACGATCAGGTGGCGAACCTTGTCATCGCGCAGATGCTCTATCTGGAATCGGACAATCCCGATAAGGAAATCTTCTTTTATCTGAATACCCCCGGTGGCCATGTCAGTTCAGGGATGGCAATCTACGATACGATGCAGTATATCAAGCCTGCCGTCTGTACGGTCTGCATGGGACAGGCGGCGAGCATGGGCGCGCTCCTGCTCGCGGCGGGTCAAAAGGGAAAGCGGTTTGCGCTGCCCCATTCGCGAATCCTGATCCACCAGCCTCTCGGAGGATTCCAGGGGCAGGCGACCGACATCGACATCCAGGCTCGCGAAATCCTGCGGTTGAAGGACGAACTGAATCAGATTCTGGCGCATCTGACCGGCCAACCTTTGGAAAAGATCGCGGCCGACACCGAACGGGATTATTATCTGACCTGCGAGCAGGCCAAACAATACGGCATCATCGATGAAATCATTGTCAAGCGAACTTGACGAGATGAAGAGGGTACGATTGAATGGTTAGAAAAGGAAGAGAACCGCAGAACGGGAGAGGGCTTCTGTTCTGTTCATTCTGCGGCAAGAGTCAGAATGAGGTCAAGAAGCTTGTTGCCGGCCCTACGGCCTATATATGCGATGAGTGCGTCGAACTGTGCCGATGCATCGTGGACGAAGATCAGCCGCGTGAGAAACCGGGAGCGGAAGCGTTCCGCAAAGGGGTTCCTGAACCGAAGAACATTTCGAAATTTCTGGACCAGTATGTTATCGGGCAGGAACGGGCGAAGATGGTTCTGTCCGTGGCGGTTTACAACCACTACCGGCGGTTATTTTCCACCATCGACATGGGCGGGGTCGATATCCAGAAAAGCAATATCCTGCTGATCGGACCGACCGGGTCCGGCAAGACGCTTCTGGCGAAGACCCTCGCCAGAATTTTGAACGTTCCCTTCACGATCGCCGACGCGACCACGCTGACCGAGGCTGGCTATGTCGGAGAGGATGTGGAGAACATTATTCTCAGCCTGCTCCAGAATGCCGATTATGATGTCGAGAAGGCGTCCAAGGGGATCGTATATATCGATGAAATCGATAAGATCGCCAAAAAATCGGGAAATCCCTCAATCACGCGGGATGTCTCAGGTGAAGGGGTCCAACAGGCGCTGCTGAAGATCATTGAAGGAACGACGGCCAACATCCCGCCCAAGGGGGGCAGAAAACATCCGCAGCAGGAATTTATTCAGATCGACACGACCAATATCCTCTTTATCTGCGGTGGGGCGTTCAACGATCTGGACGGCATCATCGCCCGCCGAACCGGTTTCAACGCCATAGGTTTCGGTGCCGAAATCCGCAGCAAACGGGATCGAAAGACGGATCAGTTGCTCCAGGAGGTGCGTCC
>JAHFBU010000266.1 GCA_023249795.1 Syntrophaceae bacterium | reverse complement strand
CGCCGAGGGGCTTGTCGGAGCCTGGATCCCTGAGGAGTACAGCGGCGCCGGGGCGGGCTGCGTCGGGAACGCGATTATCACCGAGGAGCTCTCGAAGGTGGACATGGGAATGGCCCTCAACATTACGGCGGCGACCTTCGGCAGCGAGGCGATCTTTCAATACGGTTCCGAAGAGCAGAAACAAACCTATCTGCCGCCGTTGTGCACCGGGGAGCAGGTCTGTGCCGGCGCCTACACCGAACCGAACGCCGGAACGGATGTCGCCGGCTACAAGACGCGGGCCGTCAAGGACGGAAACGACTATGTGATCAACGGCAACAAGATGTTCATCACCAACGGCACGGTCTGTGATTTCATGGTCGCCCAGTGCATCACGAACCCCGAGGAGAAGAAGCATAACAGCTTCAGCCTGATCATCGTCCCGTCGGATGCCAAGGGGGTCACCCGCAGCAAGATTCACGGCAAGATGGGGATCCGCGCGAGTGATACGGCGGAGATCGCCTTCGAGGACGTTCGGGTGCCGCAGGCCAACCTGATCGGGAAGGAGGGGAACGGTTTCCGCCAGCTCATGCACTTTTTCGACACGACCCGCGTCATGGTCGCCGCCCAGGCCCTCGGCCTTTCCGAGGCTTGTCTCGAAACCAGTATCAGGTACGTCAGGGAACGGACCGCTTTTGGGGTGCCTCTCGGCGCCTACCAGCTTACCCAGATGAAACTGACCGAGATGGCCATCCGGATTGAGGCGCTCCGGGGGCTTGTCTACAAATCGGCATGGCTGATCGACGAGGGGCGTCCGGACTACACGCTTGCGGCGATGGCGAAGTTCTTCGGCGGCCAGACTGCCGTCTTCTGCGCCAACTATGCCGTCGAACTTCACGGCGGTTACGGCTACATCGAGGAGTACCCCGTCCAGAAATGGTACCGCGACGCCAAGATTCTCGAACTCTACGAGGGGACGAAAGAGGCGGAGATCATGACCATCGGGCGTTACCTCCAGACGAGGTAAGAGAGGGGATGCTCCGGGATTCGGATTCCTCCGCGCGCTGGACCTTTTTCGACCCTGCGCCTCCTCGCTTCGCTGCAAAACTCGCGTTAAAGCGCTCAAACAGTCGTCTTTGCGGGCGGGGGCAGGGCGTCGCGAAAAATCTCCAATGCGCGCTTTGAGGAACCCAAACCCGGTGCTTTGGGAATAGGTGTTTGTAAGGTCAAGGAAGGAGGCACTTTGTGAAGACGCGCATTACCGAACTTTTTGGGATCGAGTACCCCATCCTCCTGTCCGGGATGAGCTGGATCAGCATTCCGAAGATGGTGGCGGCTGTCTCCAACGCCGGGGGGTTGGGCATTCTCGCGACGGGCCCCCTTAACGCCGAACAGACACGGCAAGCGATCCGGGAGATCCGGAGCCTGACCGATAAGCCCTTCGGGGCGAACGCCACCCTCATGTTTCCCGGGGCAGTCGAGAACGCACGCGTCCTCCTGCAGGAAAAGGTGCCGGTCATCAACTTTTCCCTGGGGAAGGGCGACTGGATCGTCAAAGGGGCCCACGCTTACGGTGGGAAGGTGATCGCGACCGTGGTCAACGCCCGCCACGCGAGACGGGCCGAGGAGTATGGGGCGGATGGGGTGATCGCGACCGGCCACGAGGCGGCGGCCCACGGCGAGGCGGTAACATCGCTTGTCCTCGTTCCGAGCCTGGCGGACGCCGTGAAGATTCCCGTCATTGCGGCGGGAGGCTTTGCGGACGGCCGGGGTCTGGCGGCGGCGCTTGCCCTGGGGGCAGAGGGGATCGCGATGGGAACCCGCTTCATGACCACAAAGGAAAGCCCGCTCCACGCGAACTTCAAACAACTCTCCATCGAAAAGGGGGTTGCCGACACCTTTGCCTCGCTTCGGATCGACGGGATTCCCTGCCGGGTTCTGAAAACCAAAGCGGCGGAGAAGGCGGAGCGGCGCGGCCTGAACCTCATTGCGGCCTTCTTCAATTCCCGGGAGATTGCTCAACAGATCCGTATCCCCTATTTCAAACTCTTCCTCGGCGTGATCGCCTCCGGCTGGAAGAACGCCCGGCAACTCGCCTTTCTGGCCAACGCCTTCAAGGCCTTTCACCTTGCGACGGAGAATGGCGATCTGGAAAAGGGGGTCCTTCCCGTGGGACAGGTGACGGGACTTCTCCACGACGAGCCGACGGTGAAGGAGGTCATCGAACGGATGGTCGCCGAGGCGAAGCTGGTGCGGGAGAAGCTCACCGGTCAGCTCGGATAAAAAAAGAGGGAAAGGCTTGGCGCCTGAAATTAGACCGCCGGCGCCGCAAGTAGGGAAGTCTTCATCGCCCCGATCGTCGCACGGTAATCGCCGCTTCCGAAGATGGCTGAACCCGCTACGATCACATCGGCGCCTGCATCGGCGATGGACCGGACATTTTTCAGGGTCACCCCTCCGTCCACCTCGAGCAGGACCTCCGGGGCCGCGGCGCGGATCATCTCTTTCGCCTTCCTGATCCTGGAGAGGGATCCCGCGATGAACTTCTGGCCTCCGAAGCCGGGATTCACGGTAATGACGAGCAGCAGGTCGATATCGGGCAGGATCGGTTCCACCAGACACAGCGGCGTCGCCGGATTGATGGAGACGCCGGCTTTGAGGCCCCGTTCGCGGATCA